>JAFDHW010000076.1 GCA_019308705.1 Deltaproteobacteria bacterium | reverse complement strand
GACAGATAGGCCTGGGTGGTAGTGAGGGTGATCCCCGCCTGGGCCGTGAGCTTTTTGCCGTCCTCGGCCAGACCGGCCACGGCCTCCATGGCGCCCTTGCTCACGCCAGAGAGCACCCCCTTGCCATTGGCCAGGGCACGGCGCAGGTTCTCGTTGGTGTCCTTGTAGATGGCCGCGCCGGTTTCACGGTAGTTCTTCACCGCGGAAAGGGTGGCGCCCTTGTACTGGTTGATCGTGGCCATGGCCTCCTGGCCGTACTCCCTGGCGGTGGCGGCGGCGGTTTCCCTGGCCTTTTTGAGCGCACCGGCCAGGTAGAACTCCTCGTCCTTGGCCCCCTCCTCGGCCATCTTTTCCAGGGCCGGGATCATGGAGAGCACCTTGCGGCCGTCATGGACCACGCCTTCAAAGGCCTCCTCGGTGTTCCTTTTCAGCTCGTCCACGAATTCCCTTCCCAGCTCCAGGCCCTTTTTCACGTACTTCTCGTTGTAGCTGGAAAGAGCTGCGTTCCAGTTGCCGGCGACCTTTTTGGCGGTCTTCACCACGTACAAATCGTTGATGGCAAGGTTTTCGGTTGCCTTGGTCCTTGCGGTGGCCATTGTGTGCCTCCCTCATTTTTTGGTGTGTGAAAGAACTCTGGGCAGCGCCCGGTAAGCGTCGGAGAGAATATGACGCATCGCGTCATAAATGTCAAGGCGATGGTCCCACTTTTTTTGGGTCCTGGACGGGAAAAAAGAGGGATTGTGTTTCAAACAGTTGTTTGATATGGCTGTCTCATGCAAAGGCGGACCGACAAGCCAGAGGCCAAGGAGAGAATCCTGGACGCGGCGGAGAAGCTTTTCGCGGAAAAAGGCTACCGTGCGGTCACGGTGCGGGAGATCACCGAAGCCGCGGGGTGCAATATCGCGTCGGTGAATTACCATTTTGGGAGCAAAAAGGGCCTTTACCTCCAGGTGTTCGAGCGGCGGTGGGTTCCCCGGGCCGAAAGGCTGGGGGCCTATTTCCGGAAGCAGGTGGAAGAGGAACCCGACATGGAAGGCTCCCCCCTGGCCGGGGCCCTGGCCGCGGCCATGCTGTCCGGGCCTCTCACGGAGGAGGAGCGCAAGCGCCACCACCAACTCGCCGCCCGGGAGATGACCCAGCCCACCGAAGCCTTCACCCTGCTGGCGCAAAAAGCGTTCGAGCCCATGTTCCGGCTCCTTTCGGAGCACCTGAGGGAGACCTACCGGTGGGAGGACGAACAGACCCTTGCCCTGTGCACCTTCAGTCTGCTCGGCCTGTCGCTGTATTTCAACCTGGCCAGGCCCTTGGTTTCGTGGATAACCGGGCAGGAATACGACCAGGACTTTGCCCGCCGCCTGACCCGGCACATCGCGCGCTTTGCCGGGGGCGGGCTCGCCGCCTGTGGAAAAGAGCGCAAAAGCCCATGAAAAGGATTTTCCTTTCCGGCCTGTGCCTGGCGGTGCTGGTGGCGGCCTGCGCCAAGCCCGAGCCCCATGACCCCCTGGCCAGGGTCCCGGAGATTCCCCCCCGATTCATGGAAGCGCCCCGGGGAGAAACGGCCGACGTGCCAGACCCCTGGTGGGAGGAGTTCGGCCAGCCCGAATTGAACGGCCTGGTCCAGGAAGTGATCGCAAACAACCTGGACATCGCCCGGGCGGCCGCCTTAGCGGACCAGGCCGCGTTCCGCCTTTCCCAGGCCGGCGCGGACCGGTGGCCCTCCGTGAGCCTGCGGGCCGAGGCCGCCCGCCAGTCCGGCGGGCAGCTGCCCATCACGGAGTGGTACTCGGTCTCGGTGCCCGCGGTGTTCGAGGTGGACCTGTGGGGGCGGCTGTCCAAGCTTTCCGGGGCCGCGCGGGAGAGCCTCCTGGCGGCGCGGGAAAACCGCCGGGCCGTGCTCCAGTCCGTGGTGGCCGAGGCGGTGTCCGCCTGGATCGAGGCCCGGGGCCAGGCCCTGCGCCTTTCCGTGGCCCAAAAGAGCGTGGACGCCTACCAGGAAAACCTGGACCTGGTGCGCCGCCGTTACGCCAGCGGGCTCGCCTCGGCCCTGGACCTCACCCGGGCCCGCCGCGCCCTGGCCGGGGCCAAGGCCCGGCTTCCCTCCATCGAGACCGGACTCCAGGGCGCACAGAAACGCCTGGCCGTGCTCGCCGGAAGGTATCCCGCAGGCTCGCCCGCGCCCACGGACCCGGCCCTTTCCCCGTGGATGCCCGACCCGAAGCCCGTGCCCCCGGGCCTGCCCTCGGAACTGCTGGAGGCCAGGCCGGACATCCGGGCGGCCAGGGCAAGGCTTGCCGCCGCGGACCTTCAGGCCGCCGCGGCCTGGGCGGCCCGGTTCCCCTCCATCAGCCTCACGGGCAGCCTGGGCTACGCCAGCCCGGAACTTTCCTCGCTCACGGACGAGGATTCCGAGCAGTGGTCCCTCGACGCAAGCCTGCTGGCGCCCCTGTTTGACGCGGGCAAGAGAAAGGCGAGGCAGAAGGAGGCCGAGGCCGCGGCCTCAACCCTGGCCATCGAGTACGCAAAGACCGTGCTCACGGCCTTTACGGAGGTGGAAACCGCCCTCGTGGCCCAGCGGCTCATCGCCCAAAGGCAAAAGGAGATCGAAACCCTGGTGGCCGAGGCCAAGGCCGGCCGCGACCTGGCGGTTTCACGTTACGAACGGGGCCTGGCGGATTACCTTGCCGTTCTGGAGGCGGAGCAGGCGTACCTGGACGCCCGGTTGCAAGAGGTGGAGGTGCGCCAGGCCGGGCTGCAGAACCGGGTGACCCTGCACCGGGTTCTGGGCGGCGCCTGGGTGGAAAAAGACAAACAGGACGATAAAGAGTTCCTAAAGAAGAAGGACGATTCTTGAACGAGACCAGCGATTCTCCAAGCCCCCGCCTGGGTTTCTGGCCCAGGATGATCATCCAGGGCGTGTTCTTGCTTCTTTTGGCCGTCGGGTTGTTCTTCGTGGTGCGGCACCTGGCGGCCATGAAGCCCCGGCTGGGCCGGGCGGTCCCCCAGCCCACCGCGCCCGTGGTGCGCACCGTGACGGTCCGGCCCGGCGAACGCCGCCTGACCATCCACGCCGAGGGCACGGCCCGGCCGGCGGCCGAGGTGCAGATAAGCCCCCAGGTTTCCGGCAAGGCCGTGTACGTGAACCCGTCTTTGACCCCGGGCGGCTACGTTTCCGCGGGCGAACTTCTGGTCAAGATCGAGCCCGTGGACTACGAACTGGCCGTGACCCTGGCCGAGGCCCGGGTGGCCGACGCCGAAAGCAAGCTGGCCATGGCCCGGGAGGAGGCGAATGTGGCGGTAAAAGAGTGGGGGGAACACTTCGCCCAAGGTCGGGAGGACGTTCCCGAGCCCCCGCCCCTGGTGGCCAAAAAGCCCCAGTTGGAAGCCGCCGAGGCCAACCTGAAAGCCCAGAAGGCGAACCTGGAAAAGGCCCGGTTGAATCTTTCCCGAACCGCGATCACCGCTCCCTTTGATGCCGTGATCACGGACAAGAAGGTTGGCGTGGGCCAGACTCTTGCCGTGGGCCAGGCCATCTGCACCATGCACGCCAGAAACACCATGGAGATCGTGCTTCCCCTGGACTCCGGGCAGGTGGGATGGGTCCGGGTTCCGGGCCTCACCGTGCCGGCGGGCGAGGAGGGTGCCGGGGCCGTTGTGCGGGTCCGGGCGGGCGACCGCACCGAGGTGTACGATGGAAAGGTGGTGCGGGCCCAGGGCAAGGTGGACCCGGCCACCCGCCTGGTGGACGTGGTGGTCCGGGTGGAAAATCCCTATGCCAAGACCCCGCCCTTGACGCCCGGCATGTTCGCCAGCGTGGACCTTGAAGGCGAGGCCCTGCAGAACGTGGCCGCCGTGCCCCGGCTGGCGCTCCGGCAGGGCGGCATCCTGTGGGTGGCCAAGGACGGCAAGCTTTCCTTCCGCAAGGTGGAGGTGGCCCTTTTGGAAGGCAACGACGCGATCGTTTCCGGGGGCCTGGAGCCGGGCGACCAGGTGGTGGTGAGCGACCTCAAGGAAGTGACCGACGGGATGACGGTGCGCGTGGCCAACGGGGAGCAGGCAGAATGAGAAGCGCCGTAGCCTGGTTCGCCGAAAACCACGTGGCCGCCAACATCCTCATGCTGTTTATCCTGGTGGCCGGCGTCGCCATGGCCCTCCAGGCCAAGGTGGAAACCTTTCCCGAGACGGAACTGGACCGGATCACCGTTTCCGTAGCCTATCCCGGCGCGTCTCCCTCGGAGGTGGAGGAGGGCATCCTGCGGCCTTTGGAGGAGGCCGTGGCCGGACTGGCGGGGGTGGACGCCGTCGACTCCGTGGCCCGGGAAGGCGCGGGCGTGGTGACCATCGAGGTCCTGAAGGGCTACGACACCACCAAGCTCTACAACGAGGCCAAGGCCCAGGTGGACCGGGTGACCACCCTGCCCGAGGAGGCGGAGCGGCCGGTGGTGACCCAGGTGACGCGCCAGACCCTGGTCATCAATGTGGCGGTGTACGGCGACGTGCCCGAAGCCACCTTGAAGAACGCGGCCCAGCGCATCAAGGACGAGATGACCCGCCTGCCGGACGTCTCCTTGGTCAAGGTTTTCGGCATCCGGCCCTCGGAGATCCACGTGGAGATTTCCGAACACACCTTGAGGCGCTACAATCTCACCCTGGGCCGGGTGGCGGCGATTATCCGCAACTTCAGCATGGACCTTCCCGCGGGCGGCGTGACCACCCAAACCGGCGAGGTGCTCATCCGGGCCAAGGGCAAGCGCTACCACGCGGACCAGTACGCGGGCATCCCCATCGTCACCCGGCCGGACGGGGCCATGGTTCCCCTGGGGCGCATCGCAAAGCTTTCCGACGGGTTCGCGGACGTGGACATCGAATCCGAGGTGGACGGCAAGCCCGGGGTGATGATCCAGGTCTACCGCATCGGCGACCAGAACGCCCTGGACGTGGCCGCCCAGGTGAAGGCCTACCTGGCCCAGGCCCGGGCCAGCCTGCCCGCGGGCCTTTCCATCTCCACCTTGAACGACATGTCCGACATCTTGAAGAGCCGCCTGGAGCTCCTGTTGCGCAACCTGGCCTGGGGGCTTCTGCTGGTGGGCGGGCTTTTGGCGCTCATCCTCCACGCGCGGCTGGCCTTCTGGGTCACCCTGGGCATCCCCGTGTCCTTCTGCGCGGCGTTCCTTTTCCTCCCCTCCTTTGACGTGTCCATCAACATGATTTCCCTGTTCGCCTTCATCATGGTGCTGGGCATCGTGGTGGACGACGCCATCGTCGTCGGCGAGAATATCTTCCGCAAGTACGAGGCGGGCATGGACCCGCTGAAGGGGGCCGTCGAGGGGGCCCTGGAGGTGGGCAGGCCGGTGATCTTCTCCGTGCTCACCACCATGGTGGCCTTCTATCCCCTGCTTTTGGGAGGAGGATCCATCGGCAAGTTTATGCGCAACCTGCCCGTGGTGGTCATCCTCGTCCTGGCGGGCTCCCTGGCCGAGTCCCTGTTCATCCTCCCCGCCCACCTGGCCCGGAGCAAGGCGGCCAGGCGAGCCAAACAGGAGCAAGGGAAAAAGGGCGAGTGGTTCGCACGGATGCTCCAGGCCTTCATCAACGGCCCCTACGCCCGGGGCGTGCGCTTTTGCCTGCGCTGGCGCTACGTCACCCTGGGCGTGGGCCTGGCCCTCTTGGTGGGGTGCTTTGCCCTGTTCAAGACCCAGATCGTCCAGTTCCGCTTTTTCCCGGACGTGGAAGGGGATGTGATCCAGGCTTTCGTGACCATGCCCTCGGGCACGCCCTTGGAACAGACCATGGACGTGGTTTCCCGCATCGAGCGCGTGGGGCGCAACACCATCAGGGAACTGGACAAGGACCAGCCGCCGGACGCGCCTTCCATGTTCGTGCACAGCGTGGCCCTGGTGGGTATGCAGGCCCAGACCGGCGGCCCCCGCTCCGGGGGCCTGGACACGGGATCCAACCAGGGCCAGATCTGGATCCAGCTCTCCCCTTCCGAACAACGGTCCATGAGTGCGTCGGCCCTCACCAAGAAGTGGCGCCAGGCCATCGGACCGGTGCCCGAGGCGGAGTCCGTCACCTTCACCTCCTCCATCCACGGCTTCGGCAAGCCCATCGAGTTCGACCTGTCCCTGGACGACCAGGAGCAATTGGAGGCGGCGGCGGATCTCTTCAAGCAACGGCTGGCCAGCATCCCCGGGGTCTACGACGTCGAGGATTCCTTCATGCCCGGGAAGATGGAGATGCAGCTTTCCATCAAGCCCGCGGCAAAAAGCCTGGGGCTTTCCCTGGAGGACCTGGCCCGGCAGGCGCGCCACGCCTTTTACGGGGCGGAGGCCCTGCGGTTCCAGCGGGGCGACGACGAGGTCAAGGTCTTGGTGCGCTACCCCGAGGCCCTCAGGGAGTCCCTGGGCGCGGTACAGGACATGCGCATCACCACCCCCTCGGGCAAGGTGGTGCCCTTCGGCCAGGTGGCCGAGGTGCACATGGAGCGGGGCTACTCCGCCATCGAGCGGTCCCACCGGCGCAGGATCATCACCGTGTCCGCGGACGTGAACGAGGACGTGGCCAATTCCACGGAGATCCGCGCCGCCCTCATGAACGACTACGTGCCCGAACTGCGTTCGCGCTTTCCGGGGCTGTGGGTCTCGGTCCAGGGCCAGGGCAAGGAGATGGCCGACGCCTTTTCCGACGTCCTCCTGGGCGGGGTCATCGCGCTGTTCGGCGTCTACGTGCTTTTGGCCATTCCGTTCAAGTCCTTTTCCCAGCCCGTGGTGGTTATGCTGGCCATCCCCTTTGGCCTGGCCGGCGCCGTGTTGGGGCATCTGGCCATGGGCATGGACATGAGCATCATGTCCGTTTTCGGCATGGTGGGCCTGGCCGGAGTTGTGGTAAACGACTCCCTGGTCCTCATCTACCAGGCCAACACCATCCGCAGGGACAGGACCGACCTGCTGGAAGCCGTGGCCGAGGCGGGACAGGTCCGGTTCCGGGCCATCATCCTCACCTCGCTCACCACCTTCGCGGGGCTGGCGCCCATGTTGACGGAGCAAAGCCTCCAGGCCCGGTTCCTCATACCCATGGCCGTGTCCCTGGGATTCGGCGTGCTGTTCTCCACCCTGGTGACGCTCCTCCTGGTGCCCGCGGCGTACATGGGGCTGGAGGACCTTCACAAGCTCTGGGCCCTGGTCCGGGACAAACCCTATGGCAAGGCCCTGGAAACAACGGAGTAGGATGGAACAGGGGAAGAAAAGCCGCCTGATGTTTTTCCTGGCCACGGCCGGCGGGGCGGGGCTTTCGCCCGTGGCGCCGGGAACCTGCGGCTCCCTGGCGGCCGTGGGTCTGCACCTGGCCGTGGTTTTCGCCCTGCCCGGGCCCTGGCGCTACGCGGCCCTGGCGGCCCTTTTCCTTTTGGCCTGCGCCGCGTGCGTGGCCTCCGCGGACTGGGCGGCCGAAAGATGGGGCCGGCCCGACCCGGGTCAGGTGGTAGCCGACGAAGTCGCGGGCTACCTGCTGGTGCCGCTTCTGTTTCCCGCGGGCGGCCTTGTCTATACCGTGGTCGGCGGCTTTGCGCTGTTTAGGGTCCTGGACGCGTCCAAGCCGCCGCCCATCCGGCAAATGGAGCACTGGTTCCCCCGGGGATGGGGCGTCCTTGCGGACGACCTGTTGGCCGGCGCCGTCACCGCGGGGCTGCTTCACCTGGGCGTTTACGCCGGGCTTTTTGCCTGAGGCCCTTTCCCCTTCTGGATAAACAGGCCCAAACCATGGTATCGGACAGTCTCTTCATGGAGGAAACCGTGCCATGCATCTGAAAAAGCGCGTACTGGTGACCGGCGGGTCCGGGTTTGTGGGATCCCACCTCTGCGACCGGCTTCTGGCCGACGGCCACGATGTGCTGTGCGTGGACAACTTTTTCACGGGCAGCAAGCGCAACATCGTGCACTTGAAGGACCACCCCTACTTCGAGGTCCTGCGCCACGACGTCACCTTTCCGCTGTACGTGCAGGTGGACCGCATCTACAACCTGGCCTGCCCGGCCTCTCCCATCCACTACCAAAACGACCCCGTGCAGACCACCAAGGTGAACGTCCACGGGTCCATCAACATGCTGGGCTTAGCCCGCCGGGTGAACGCCCGCATCCTCCAGGCGAGCACCTCCGAGATCTACGGCGACCCGGAAGTGCACCCCCAGACGGAAGACTACTGGGGAAACGTGAACTGCGTGGGCCCGCGCTCGTGCTACGACGAGGGCAAGCGGTGCGCGGAAACCCTGTTTTTCGACTACCACCGGGAGCACGGACTTCAGATCAAGGTGGCGCGCATCTTCAACACCTACGGCCCGCGCATGCATGTAAACGACGGCCGGGTGGTGTCCAACTTCGTGATCCAGGCGCTGAAGAACCAGCCCATCACCGTATACGGCGACGGCTCCCAGACCCGGTCCTTCTGCTACGTGGACGACCTGGTGGAGGGCCTGGTGCGGCTCATGGAATCCCCCGCGGAGATCACCGGCCCCATGAATCTGGGGAACCCCCGGGAGTTCACCATCCTGGAACTGGCCGAGAAGGTCATCGACCTCACCGGCTCCAGGAGCCCCATCCGCCACGAACCCCTGCCCGTGGACGATCCCAGGCAGCGCAGGCCGGACATCGGCCTGGCCGAAAGCACCCTGGGCTGGAAGCCGAAGATTTCTTTGGAAGAGGGCATCAAAAAGACGGTGGAATACTTTGAGCGTTTGCTGGGCGAGGACGGCTGCTGAAGGGGCGGGAATCCAGAAGGGAATCGAGTAGGGGGGCGGGTTGCCCCGCCCCCCTTTCCCACCACCGTACGTACGGTTCCGTATACGGCGGTTCGTGTTGAATGTTGAAGTTGCCGGTGCTGATCAAGCAGCGCCA
>JAFDHW010000075.1 GCA_019308705.1 Deltaproteobacteria bacterium | reverse complement strand
GCCGGGGCATGGCGGGCACGGTGAAAAAGCTCATCGAGCGCGGGGCGTGGGTGGACACGCGGGACCGCCACAACCAGACGCCCCTGCACATGGCCGTGTACCAGCGCCACCCCAAGGTGGTGGACATCCTCCTGGAAAACGGCGCGCGGGTGAACTCCGGCGGGGGCCGGTACCACATCACCCCGCTGATGATCGCCGCGGCCCTGGGGGAAAAGGAGCTGATCATAAAACTGGTGCGCCACGGGGCGCTGGTGAACGCCCGGGACGAACTTGGCCAGACCGCGCTGTACCTGGCCTCCTACGCCGGGCACACGGAGATCGTGCGCATGCTTCTGGACTGGGGCGCCAACGTCCACGCCGCCAACGAAAAATCGGGCCAGGACGCCCTCATGGTGGCCGCGGCCGCGGGCTACAAGGAGATCTGCCGCATGCTCCTGGAGCACGGGGCCGTGTACGACAAAAAGGACAAGACCGGCACCACGGCCCTCATGTACGCGGGCGGAAACCGCCGCACCGAGATCGTGAACATGATGCTGGACCGCCAGGCCATCATGCTGCGGAAAAAGAAGGACAAGTCCGGCGGGGACATGGAGGCTGCGGAGCCTTCAGCCGCCCCGGGTCAAAAACCCGCCCAGAAGCCATCCGAGTAGCCGGCCGCGGGCTTGACTCCCGCCCCCTGTTGGGGCATGGAGAAGCCGTCCATCGCCGGACGGAAAGGATGGCCCCTTCCATGGAAAAGTCCCACGCCCGGGAAGTGCGGGAGATGTTCGGCCGCATCTCCCCGCGCTACGACCTGATGAACTTCCTCATCACCGGGGGGCAGGACGTGGTGTGGAGAAACTTCCTGGTGCGGGCGGCCGGGGTGGGAAAAGGCAGCGTGGTGCTGGACATAGGGGCCGGCACGGGCGTGGTGGCAAAGGCCGCGGCCAAGAAGGCGAAGCTCGTGGTGGCGGCGGACTTTACCCCGGAAATGGTGGCCGCGGGGGCGAAAAAGCGCCCCCAGGCCCTGTGGGCCGCGGCGGACGCCATGGCCCTGCCCTTTTCCGACGCGAGCTTTGACGCGGTGCTCTCCGCCTACCTGCTAAGGAACGTTTCCGATCCGGCGGCCGCAGCGGCGGAGATGGTCCGGGTGGCCAGGCCCGGCGGCCGGGTGGCCTGCCTGGAGACCACCCCTCCCCCGCCGGGTCCCCTGGCCCCCTTTATCCGGTTCCACCTCGACCGCGTGATTCCCCTGCTGGGCCAGGTGGTGGCCGGGGATCGGGAAGCCTACGAGTATCTTCCCCGCACCACCCAGGCCTTCCTGAAACCGCAAGCCCTGGCCCGGCTGTTCACCGAGGCGGGGCTTGCAAACGTGCGGTTCCGCACCTTCGCCTTCAGCACCCAGGTGGTCGCCTGGGGCGTGAAGCCCGGCTGACTCAGTACCGCTTGGGAAAGGTCATTTCGGGCTTTTGGGTGATCTTCTGGTAGTAGCCCGAGGCCCGGAAGCCACGGGTGATGGAGATGGCATCTTCCGGGCAGGCGGCCAGGCAGTCGCCGCAGGCCACGCAGGCGCTGATGCCCGGGAGCAAATCCATCAGCTCGGGCAGGGGTTTCTGCTTGCCCTGCTTTTTGCCGAACCGGATGGACCGGGCCGGACAGATGCGGGTGCAGGTGCCGCACCGGCTGCACTTTTCCGGGTCAAAGGCCAACAGCCCCGCGGCCACCTCGCCGGGGTCGGAGTAATCCGGCACGAAAATCCGGTCGTGCAAGGACAGCGTGCTCATTCGCCCTGCCTTTCCATCCTGGGAGGATCGTCGGGTTCGCCCTCGTACCAGGCCACTTCCTGGACCTCGCGCGGCACCAGGCCGTCGTAGGGCCCCTTGGGCCAGCCCACGGCCAGGCACTCGTCCAGGGAATAGGGCCAGGCCACGCCAAAACGCTTCTTCCACTTGGGCAGGTACATGAGGAGCTTGATGAGCCCGATCCAGCAGGTCCCCGCGCCCATGGAATGGGCCGCCAGAACCATGTTCTGGCCGCAGATGCCGATGTCCACCGCGGGCCGTGAAACCCCCCGGGCGTCCTGGTACAGGAGGATGAGGGTGGGCGCGCCGTGAAACACCGGGGCCCGGTCCTCGGCGATGACCTTCAAGAGGGAAAAGGGCACCGGGTGAAGGCTGTTTTTCATCACCCGGATCAAGGCCCGGGCTCCGGGGCCGAGCAGCTTCCGGCGCAAGGGGCTTTTTGTGTAGTCCAGCCCGGCCATGAACAGCTTGGCCATCTTCTTGGCGTCCGCCTCCATCTCCGCCAGGATTTCCGGGCTCTTGATCACCGCGAACTTCCAGGGCTGGGCGTTGCCCGCCGAAGGCGCGAACCGCCCCGCCTCCAGGATGCGGCGGATCATGTTGTCGGGCAGGGGCTCCTTTTCAAAGGCCCGGATGCTCCTGCGCTCGAAGATCACCTTCTCCACGGGGTTTGGTTCCATGCCTTCGGAGTACGTCCCCAGCGGGGTTAGGCCTTTTTCCGCGGGCTTTCCCGCCGGGGCCTTGGCTTTCTTCGCCTGGGGGCGTTTTGCCGGAGCCTTGGTTTTTACGGCCTGCGCCATGATCGCTCCTTCTTCTTGGGGCGGATGCGCCCTCTCCTAGTGGTTCTTGGACCGGTACTCCGCCAGATGCGCTTTGAGCTTTTCCAGGGTTTCCCCGGGATAAAGCTCGCCGGCCATTTGTTCCCACAGGGGCCTGGTGGCCTCCTTCATCCAGGCCACCTCATCGGGGGTCATCTCCACCTTTTGGACCCCGTAGGCGATCATGGCGTTCAGACACTTCTCGTTTTCCTCCCGCACCTTCACGCAGAACTCGACCTCTGTCTCGTCACGGGTCTCCAGGATGCCTTGCCGGTGACGCTGGGGAAGGGATTCCCACGCCTTGATGGTGACAAGGATGACCGCCGGGGAGTAGCGTATGCGCACAGGGTTCACGTAGCGCACCTTGGAATACAGCTGGGCCCCCACCATCCAGATCGCCGGGGAGATGCTGGAGTCTACCACGCCTTGGCGGATGGAGGCGGTGATCTCGGGCACGTTCACCGGGATGGGACGGGCGCCCAGGCTGCGCAGAAGCGCCTCCTCCAGGGGGCCATACCAGGTCAGGAACCGCGACTTGACGAAGTGCTCGGGTTTGCTCAAGGGCCAGTTCACGGAATACATCTGGTCAAAATCCTGGTCGATCCAGGCCAGGAGCATATAACCGTTCTCCCTGGCGAGCTTGTCGAACGCGCCGCGCATCTTGCTTTTCACGTAGTCCACTTCGTCGTAGTCGCGGAAGATGAAAGGCAGTTCCAAAACGCTCATCTCCGGCACGGCCAGGTTGACGCCCTGGCCGGAAAAACCCGCGCCGTCCAACTGGCCGATGCGCATCTTCTTCACGTAGTCCTCGTCGTCGCCCATGACGCCGCCCCAGTACACCTTGGGATTCATCTCGCCATGGGTGATCTCGGTCAGCCAGGGAAAGAGGATGAGCTTGACCTGCCGGGCCCAACCCACCCCGTCCGGGGCCAGGGTGGCGATTTTCCAGCGGTAGTTTTCCGCGGACGCGGTCGTGGCCGCGGCCAGGACAAGGGCCAAGGCGCAAAGCAGAGCGCGATAAAAGCGGGTTGCCTGCATGAGGTCTCCTTGTGGGGAAGGGGTTTTATGATCCTGTCTCAAAGCATCAAACACCGGGGGATGCGGTTGCCGCATGGCCTATGTTCCGGCACGAAGAGCCTTTTCCCGGTAGGAGGCCAGAATTTCTCCGTAGGCCCGCGCGGCCTGGTCCGCGGACATGCCTTCCTCCGTGAACCTTTTTACCATGCGCTTCTTGTTGGCCACGTGCTTCTTCAGCTCGTCGCCGGTCATGCTCTGGACAAAAAGCCCCACCATCCGTTTCCTGAGAGGCGCCGACGAGTTGGAAATGAGCATGAACAAGAGGTTTCCCGTGGTGCGGGCCACCAGTTCCTCGGAGGCCAGCTCAAGCCGGACGACCCGTTCCCTGTCCTCTATGCAGGAAAGCTCCTCGTCCAGGATGGCCTGGAGTTCCTTGAGCACTTCCGGGGTGATGTGCTTCAGGGCCACGGACAGCATAGCCGGAAAATAGGCCACGTAAAACTCCCAGATCTCGTCCAAGAGATAGGTGTCCGGCAGCCATCCGCCCGCCACGTCCTGTTGCAAAAAGAGCAGGCGCAACAGATCCAGACCCGCGTGTTCCGATATATCTTTTATATATATCCCGTCTCCATGCCGAATGTCCAGAACCTGCATGGACTCGAGCTGCTTCAGGGCGATGCGCAGCGAGGTCCGGTCCACGCCGGTTTCCGCGGACAGCACGCGCTCGGTGGGCAGCTTCGCGCCCTCTGACAGACCCTGCTCGAAAATCCTGCGCAAAATGAACCGGAGCGCTTTTTGATGGGGCTGGTTTTCGGACATGATCCTAACCGGGTGGCAGATTTTTATCTTGACAGCCTGTGAGAAGGTCCTTCAAATTGGTTTAAACAATTGCCCGGCAATCGTCAATCCCCTAGGAGGAAATCCCATGAGAGACGTGTTCGTGGCAGGGGTGCACACGCTCCGCTTCGCCAAGTACCTGGAAAAAAGCATCAAGGACCTGGCCCAGGAAACCTTCACCGGCTGCCTGGCCGACTGCGGTCTTTCCAAGGAGGACATAAACGCCTTGTGGTTCTCCAACTCCGGGTGGTGCGACACGGGGCAGTCCTGCATCCGGGGCCAGGTGGCCCTTCGGCCCCTGGGAGTGGAAAAGATTCCCATCACCAACGTGGAAAACGCCTGCGCCGGGGCCTCCACGGCCTTTCACCACGCCTGGCTGGGCGTGGCCTCCGGCCTGTACGACGTCACCATGGCCGTGGGAGCGGAAAAGCTCTACAGTCCGAACCGCCTGCAGACCTTCGTCGGGTTCATGGGCGGCATCGACTTCGAGAACGTGCTGGAGATCGTGGAAAACCTCACCGGGTTCAAGATGGACGAGCAAGACATCAAGGCCATGGAGGAGTTCCGCAAGAAGTATCCCGAGCAGCGGTCTTCCGGCAAGAAGAAGAAAAAGACCTTGCGCGACCGGCTCAAGGAGATCAAGGACCAGGCGGTGGTAGGCATCCGCCTGGGCGAGGTTCTGGGCTACGACACGGTCTATAAGCTGTCCAAGCTGGGCGCCGGCGACCACTCGCCCTTCATGGATGTCTACGGGTTCGCGGCCCGGCAGCACATGAAGCGGTTCGGCTCCACCGTGGAGCAGCTGGCGGCCATCGCCTCCAAGAACCACAAGAACGGTTCGCTGAACGAAAACGCCCAGTACCGGTTCACCGTGAGCGTGGAGCAGGCCTTGACCGACCGCATCGTGTCCTTTCCCCTCACCCGGTCCATGTGCGCGCCCATCGGCGACGGAGCGGCCTCGGCCATCCTGGTCTCCCGGGCCGCGGCCAAGAAGCTGGGGGTCCTCAACCGGGCGCCGAAAGTCCGGGCTTCCATCCTGGGCTCCGGCGCGGACCGGCCCTTCGGGTTCGACGAGCCGGAGATCGGAGAGCGGCTCTCCAAGCGCGCCTACGAGGCCGCGGGCGTGGGGCCCGAAGACATCGACCTGGCGGAGGTGCACGACGCCACGGCCTACGGCGAGCTGAGACAGGCGGAGAACCTGGGCTTCTGCCCCCAGGGCGAAGGCGGCATACTGGCCCTTTCCGGCGCCACGGACCTGGGCGGCAAAATCCCCTTGAACACCTCGGGGGGGCTCATCAGCCGCGGGCATCCCGTGGGGGCCTCGGGCTTGGCCCAGATCCACGAACTGGTGACCCAGCTCCGCGGAGAGGCGGGCAAACGCCAGGTGGAGAACCCCGTCCTGGCCATGGCGGAAAACGGCGGCGGCGCGCTGGGCGCGGAAGAGGCGGCCATGTGCATCCACATCCTGGAAAAACCGTCTTCCAAGTAGGGGTTTTGCCATGCTCGAAAAACGCATCGCCAAGGCGAAAAGAAACGTGCAAAAAGTCCGGCTGGCCAGGGACGCCCTCAAATCCGGCGCCAGATTCATGACGGCCGAAGCGCGGCGCGGCACCCTGGTCCCGAACCTTGTGGGACTCCTGCGCCAAGGTCAGATGACCAGGGACATGGCCTGGTCGGACCTCCTGGAGGAGCAGGCCGCGCGGATCCCGGACAAGACCTTCCTCTATTACAAGGACGAGACCTTCACCTACCGGGAGATGGACGAGAACGCCAACCGGGTGGCGCACCTGCTGGCCCGGCTGGGCGCGGGCCGGCAAAAGGGCATAGGCATCTACATGCGCAACTCGCCCCGGTTCCTGGACGTGTTTTTCGCGGCCCAGAAGCTTTCCATGTACGTGGTGCCCATCAACGCGGAGCTCATGGGCGACGGCCTGGCCTACATCCTGGAGCACTCGGAGATCGCGTTGCTGGCCGCGGACGCGGAGCTTTTGCCCAGGCTGGAGGCTTTGGGCAAACTTCCCAAGAACATCGGCACGCTCCTCGTGGACGACATGGATTCCGAGGGCGACGTTCCCAAGGACGCCCACCGGCTGTCCGCAGCCTACGCGCCGGACGTGCCCAAAAACCGGCCCGCCGCGGTCCGGGACCCGGACGATTTGTGCCTCATCATGTACACCTCCGGCACCACGGGCCCGCCCAAGGGCGTGGTATACACCTACAACACCACCCGGGTGAAACTGTTGTCGCTGTTGGGGGGCATCCTGGTCAGGCCCGACGACGTGTATTACACGGCGTTCGCCCTGTGCCACGGAAACGCCATGTTTCTGACCGTCACCCTGGCCATGAGCCAGGGCGCGTCCGTGGCGCTTTCGCGCAGGTTTTCCTCCTCCCGGTTCTGGGACGAGGTGAACCGCTACGGGGCCACCATCTTCAACACCCTGGGCTCGGTGATCCCCATCCTCATGAAACAGCCGGAAAAGCCCACGGACCGCGACAACAAGGTGCGCGTCGTGCTTTCCGCGGCCTGCCCGGCCAACATGTGGGAGCCCTTTGAAAAGCGCTTCGGCGTGAAGATCTACGAAGGCTACGGGGCCGTGGACTCCGGCGGGCGGGGCATCATGAACCTGGGCACCGCCCCGGTGGGTTCGCTGGGAAAGCCCGGCGGCCGGGGCGGCGTGAAGGTGGTGGACGAACAGGGCAACGAGGTGCCCCCGGGCGTGCCCGGCGAACTCATCTTCCGGGTGAAGGAAAAAAAGAGCCCCGTGGCCTATTTCAAGAACGAAGAGGCCACGTCCAAGAAGGTCCGGGACGGGTGGATGTACACCGGCGACCTGGTGAAAAAAGACGAGGAGGGGTTCCTCTACTTCGTGGGCAGAAATACCGAGTCCATGCGCCGAGGCGGCGAGAACGTGTCCGCCTACGAGGTGGAGCACGTCATCATGAAGCACCCGGACGTGGAGGAGGCCGCGGTGTACGCCGTGCCCTCGGAACTGGCCGAGGACGAGATCATGGCCTCCGTGCTGCCCGTGGAGGGCAAGAAGCTCGCCCCGGCGGACCTTCTGGCCTGGCTGGACGGCAAGCTGGCCAAGTACGCCATACCCCGCTACGTCCGCATGGTGGACTCTCTGCCCAAGACCAACACCCACCGCGTCATCAAGGGCGGGCTGGAAAAAGAGGGCGTGACGGAGGACACCTGGGACGCCCGCAAAGGCGGGTACGCGGGCGAGTGAAATCCATGGAGAAGCCCATGAAACCCCCGGTTTTCGAGGACATGGTATCCAGCCTGGACGCGGCGCGCGTTCTGCCCGCCGGGCTGGCGGACGAGGCCCGGGAGGTGGTGGCCCTGGCCCGGCGGTTCAACCAGGAGGTGGTGCGGCCCCGGGCGCTTTCCTTAGACCGGCGGATGCACGCCGATCCGGACCACATGGACTGGGATTTCGTGAACACGGCCAACGAGTGGGGGCTGTATTCCCTGTGGCTGCCCAAGTTCTTCGGCGGGGGGGGTTGCAACTTCCTCACCATGTGCCTGTTCATCGAGGAGGTGGCCAGCCAGTGCCTGGCCATGGCCAACCTGATCGGCGTGCACTACCTGGGCGTGGGCACCCTGTCCGCCACCTGGAACGCCCCCCTGATGCGCCGCATCTTCAGCGAGGTGGCCGAGGGCGAGAAAACGGGAAAGCCATGCCTCATCTCCCTGGCGGTCACCGAGCCCGGCGCGGGCACGGACGCCGAGGAAGTGGACCTCATGGACCGCGGGGACATGACCTGCAAGGTCACCCGGACGGACGGCGGTTACAGGGTTTCCGGCACCAAGGTGTTCATCTCCAACGGGCACCTTTCCACCTGGCACATGCTCATCGCCTACGAGGACCTTTCCCGGCCGTCGGAGAGCATCGTCATGCTGGCGGTGAAGACCGGCACCCCGGGGTTTTCCTTCGGCCGCATCGAACGCAAGATGGGCCAGAAGGCCTGCCCGGCCTCGGAACTGATCTTTGACGACGTCTTCGTGCCCGACGAGCTGGTGGCCGTGGACATCCGGCATCACAAGGGGATTTCCCGGTCCGCGCGGGACACCGCCATGCAGATCATCGACTACGTGGTTTCCACCTCCCGGGCCGGGGTGTGCGCGTTCGGCGCGGGCGCGGCCCGGGGCGCGTTCGAGGAGGCATTGGCCTTTGCCGAATCCACCGAGGTGGACGGCCAGCTTCTCGTCAACCACGAGTGGGCCCAGTGCCTTCTGGCGGAGATGGTCAAGAACGTGAACTTGGCCCGGCTCGCCTACATGGAGACCAACTACGCCAACACCGTGTGCGGGATGTTCAAGCACTTGGCCGCGGCCCCGTTGCACTACGCCAGCAAGTACACGCCCCGGGCCCTCATAACCCGCGCCGCGCCCCTGTTCGGCTCAAACGCGGCCACCAAGTGGTTCCGGAAGACCCA
>JAFDHW010000074.1 GCA_019308705.1 Deltaproteobacteria bacterium | reverse complement strand
CCTGGGAAAGGTCCGACAGGCTTCCCACGTGCTGCTTGGGGGCCACCAGGAGGTGCCCGTTGATGTAGGGATACTTGTTCATGACCACCAGGACCTCGTCGCCGGTGTACAGGGTAAGGTCCGTGTCCGTGGTCTGGGCCCGGCAGAACACGCAACCGGGCTCCTTTTGTCCCAGGATATATTCGATACGCCAGGGCGCCCAGGCGGTTTTCATGACTTTTGTCCTGTGGAAGCCGGGAGAGTCCCGGAAAAAGCTGGTTCGCGTCCGCTTTCCGGAAGCGTAAGGGTACTAGCTTTTGCCAGGAATCTCAAGGCGTTTTTGGTGGCGGCAGGGCGCGGGAGATGTCCGCCTCGTCCTGCACGCGGTTGCCGCAGGCCGTGGCCGCGGCGTCGGCCAGGGAGCAGGAGTCGGCAAGGATACAGGCCGCGTCGGCCCGGCCCGCGGAAAGGGAGTGGCCCACGGTGCCCGAGGAGGTGCAGAGGCCCATGGGCTTGCCCGTGCCGGAAATCCGCATCCCCACCCGGTCGGAAAGGGGCGAGCGCCCCGCGAAGACGCCCACGGTGAAGGGCCCGGACACGGCAAAGAACACGTCCCCCCCGTTTTCCACCACCACCTCGGGGCTTTCGGCCAGAAGGGCGGTTCCCACGGCCTCGGCAATGGCCCCGGCCACCGCGGCCATGGGGCCCACCCCGGCGGCCCGCCCGGCGCGCACCATGGCCCGCACCACGTTCGGCGCGGGGCCGGGGTCCGGCCAGGGCGCAAGGGTGCGGGCGAACTCCGGGAACCGCTCGATGTAGCGCTCCAGCCGCGCCCGGGCCTGGATCACCGCTTCCCTGGCCAGGGCGGAAAGGTCGGACGCGGCCTGGATCCAAAGGTCCGTCTCCCGCACCGCCACCCGGAACCCCACCAGCCCCTTGCGTGCCGCCCGCCCACGGTAGGTCCTTTCCTTGTAAACCCGCATGATGGCCGCTTCCAGCACTCGAAGCCCGTTCAGGGGATGCTCCGCATGGGGGGCACGCGGTCCTCGGGGCATTGCAGGAGGAAGTACTGGTCGGTCATGCCGGCGATGAAGTCGCGGACGATTTCCTCGGGCCTGTGGCCGGCGGTGTAGGCTTCGCTCTTGTCCCCCAAAAACCGGGTGTAGATGACCGAATCGGTCCGTTCCTTGACCAGGTCCCCCAGGAAGCGTTCGAACAAGTACGAGAACAGCTCCTCGATGACCCGGGTGGATTTCTTGACCAAGGGGTGGAAGTAGATGCGCTTTAAGTTGAATTCCTTCTGCTTTTTCAGGGCCGAGGACACGCGGGAGGAAAACCCGATATGGGGGCCTGTCCGCGAATTCTCGATGACGTCGGTGACCAGCCGGTGGACCATGGTGCCGTTGGAGTCGCCCAGCACCTCCACGCAGTCCGCGGGCAGGTCCGCCCGGGAGATCAGGCCAAGGCGGATGGCGTCCTCCACGTCGCGGCCGATGTAGGCGATGGTATCCGCCACCCGCACCACGCAGCCCTCCGGGGTCATGGGCGCAAGGGCCAGGGCGGGGTTTCGGCGTTTTTCCTCCATCTCCCGGTCCAGGTCGTCGAAGGTTTTGCCCGGCCGGGGCACCAGGTATTGATCATGGACCTCGCCGTCGTGGCACAGGATGCCGTCCAGGGTCTGGAGGGTGAGGTTCCAGCCCGTGCCGCCGCGTTCCACCCGGTCCAAAAACTGCACGCCCTGGATGTTGTGGAGAAACGCGCCGATGCCGTGGGCTTCGCACAGGGTGGAGAGGAACTTCTCCCCGTCGTGGCCAAAGGGCGCGTGGCCGATGTCGTGGGCCAGGGAAACAGCCTCGATGAGGTCCTCGTTCAACCCCAGGAACCGGCCGATGGTGCGGCCGATCTTGGACACCAGCTGCACGTGGAGCACCCGGTGGGTGATGTGGTCGTTCCGGATGAGGTAAAAGACCTGGGTCTTGTCGATGTAGCGGGAGTAGGCCCGGGAGTGGAGCACCCGGTCCGCGTCCAGGGAAAAGGCGGTGCGGTAGCCCTGCTCCACGATGTCCTCGGGGTGGCGGCGCACTCCCCGGGCGCTCTTGGTGGCCCGGCTCGACAGGGTCTTTTCCTCCCGGCCGGAGAGATCCTTCTGGATCCTTTTCAACAGTTCAGATCGTTCCATCCGCGATCAGCCGCTCCATGAGGCGGCGGTAGTCGATACCCGCCTGGGTCATGCCCTTGGTTCCGTATTTCATATTTGCTTCCAAAACAAAGCACCGGCCCTTGTACACGGCCACGTCCATGCCCACGTCGTCGAACCCCGCGGCGCGGGCGGCGGACACCGCGGTTTCCACCGCTTCGTCCGGCACCCCGGAAAACTCGATCCTCCCCCCTGCGCTCACGTTGGCGGCCACGCGCCCCGGCTCGCCGATGCGCCGGTAGGAGCACACGGGCCTGCCGCCGATGACCACCACCCGCACGTCCGCCTCCACGGGGAGATATTCCTGTATATAGGCCGCGTGCACCTGGGCGCAATAGGCGGAAAGCTCCTTCTCGTTCCGGATGAGGAAGATGCCCCGGCCCTGGCTGGAGCCCCGGGGGATCTTGGCGATGAAGGGGAAGGAGAAGTCCCTGGTGATCCGGGCGTGGCGGCGCTTGCCGAAGTAGACCCGGGTCTTGGGATGGGGGATGGACAACGCGGAGAACAGCGCGGTCTGGCGGATCTTGTCCTGGGCGAAGGCGTAGGTGCGGGCCGAGGGGAACACGGCCTTTCCCATGGCCTCGAAGATGTCCGCGTAAAACGCGCTGGGGTAGTAGATCTTGGGGGCCTGCCGGATGAGCGCGGCTTCTTCTTCGGTGTAATGGGAAAAGTCGGGCTTCACGCCCAGGGTCCGCACCCCCCGGCAGCCGGCCAGGCGCGAACCCAGGGCGATGATTTTCCTAAAACCCGGCTCGTCCAAGGTCAGCCCCCCGCCTGGGTGAGTTTCTTGGCTATTTCATCCATGGCGGCCACAAAGGGCGAGTCCGCGGCAAAGTCCATGACCGGCTTGCCCTGGTCGCAGGCCTTGACCACGTCGGGGTCCATGGGCACGGCGCCCAAAAAGGGCACGCCCATCTTCTCGGCCATGGCCCGGGTGGCGCCGGAGGGGAACAGGTCCACCCGTTCGCCGCAGTGGGGGCACTTGAACGCGCCCATGTTCTCCACCACCCCGGCGATGGAAAGGCCCACCTTCCTGCAGAAGGCGATGGACTTGCGCACGTCCGCCAGGGCCACTTCCTGGGGCGTGGCCACGATCACGGCCTTGGCGTCTTTCACGGTCTGGGCCACGGAAAGGGGCTCGTCGCCCGTGCCCGGGGGCGAGTCGATGACCAAATAGTCCAGCTCGCCCCAGAACACATCGCCCAGGAACTGGCGGATGACCCCGTGCTTGGCCGGACCGCGCCAGATCACGGCCACGTCCTTTTCCGGCATGAGCGCCTGGATGGACACCACCTTGAGGTTCTTTTCGAACTGCCAGGGGATGATGAGGTTCTCCGGGGTGACGTCCAGGAGGTCCTTGATGCCCATGATGGTGGCGATGGAAGGGCCGTGGAGGTCCACGTCCAACAGCCCGGTGGGGTGGTCCTGCCGGGAGAGGGACACGGCCAGGTTGGCGGCGATGGAGCTTTTGCCCACCCCGCCCTTGCCGCTCATGACCAGAAACTTCTGCTTGATTTTGGACAGGGTGGACTGGACCATCTGGTCCTGGAGGTGCTGGGCCATGGATCCGCTCCCGCCCGCGCTGGGGCAGGTTCCGGAGGCGGAAGAGGGGCAGCCGTTTTGTTTTTCCTTGTCGTCGGCCATGGTGAATCTCCTTGGTTGATCCCGAAGCATCCGCCGGGCGGGTGGTCAGGAATGATCGGGTTTTGCTTCCTTTCCCCCGGCCCGGGCGGCCCGGGAGGAAAGGATGGTTTGAAAAAAGTCCAGCGCCCGCGTCCTGTGGGTGCCGGGCCAGAAGATTTTTTCGCACGCCGGGCACCGGGTGAACGCCGGCTGGGTTTCATAAACGTAATCGGGCACCCGGCCCAAGGCTTCTTCCCGGGGCAGGGAAACCACCGGCGCGTTGCATCGGGCGCACCGGGAGAAAAACCGTTCCGGGTCGAGGGAAAGCCCAAGGGCGCGGGCCGCCTGAGCCAGCTGGCCCGCGGGGTCCGGGGCGGTGATGAACACCACCCTGTCCGGGGCAAGCTTCTCCGCCACCCGCCGCGTCCGGGTGACCACCATCCTGCCCCGTCCGGCCAGGGAGATCAAATCCGCGTCGGCCAGGTCCGGCTCCCAGGCCGCGTCCTCCCCAAGGATGCGCAGCCACCGTGCCAGGCGGCCCAAGCTGCGGTCCACCGCGATTTTCACCGGGGCTTCCCCTGCAGGGAAAAGGCGCCCTCGGGAAACGCGTCCGCCTGCTCGAACCGCTCCACCTCCACCAGGAGCATGGCGTTTTTGCTGTACAGGGCAAACGCGTTGCCCGGGGGCGCAAATCCCACCTCCAGCCTGGGCTGGCCCGCGAGGCTGTAGTACACGGCCCGGGTGGGCACCATCCGGGGCATCTTCAGCCCCACGCGCACGAGCACCCGGCCGAACGCCCCGGTGACCGCCAGCACGCGGTCCGCCCGGGGAAACTCCGGGGATTTCTCCTCCCACCGGGCCCCGGAAAACTCCGGCACGCCCACCCCTCCGGCCAAAAGGCACCAGAACTCCGGCACGGACACGTCCGCGCCCAGGATGCGGCTTAGCGCGGCCTTGGGGGAATAGGACCGGATTTCGTCTTCCCCCGGCGCGTCCACCATGAGGGTCTCGCCGTCCGAGGCCAGGCGGAACACGGGCTGGCCAAAGGGGGACAAGACCTCCACCCGCAGCTTTTCCGGCGGCGCGCCCATCCACGCGGCCCGGCCGGAAACTTTGGTGCCCGCACTTTGGTAGTTCATGGTGCCCAGGGCCTTGTACCCGGGAAGGGAGGCGCAGCGCGCCGCAAGCTCGGCCGCGGCCTGTTCCGCCGTGGGCCCGGGAACCTTCACCCCCACCCGCGCGCAGGCGGCAAGCGCCAGGCAGGCCGCGATGGCCAGCAAAAAGGCGATGGAGCGGTTTTCTGCCATGCGTGTTCTTCCTCGAAACCCCCGGTGGTTGCAGGAAATGCCGGATATACTGCCCATAAGCCTTGGTCCAAGTCCTGTCAAGAAAACAGGGGCAGGAGAATTTCTTGACCGTCCCCCTTGCGGGGGTTAACAAAAGAAGGTGAAATCCATCCGGCGAAACACGTCCCGGGGAGTTTTTCCCCGGGAGCAAGGCCGGCGATGAACCCGCCCACTGCCGGGCGTTCCTGCTTTGGTGGAGAATGTTCATGGAAACCGTTTTGCCCGACCTTCGCGGCAAGATCGTGGTGCTTTACCTGGTGAACCGCAGCCTGGACCACGTGGCGGTCATGGAGGACCCCCACTTTGAGATGCTGGGCAACCGGCTGTTCATCATCGGAACCGTGCCCGAGGGCACCTCGCCCAACGACTGGGCCGCGGGCGTCACCAGCAACGTGGCCTGGGACCGGGTGGAGGAATACCTGGTCTTCGACTCCCTGGAGGAATACCTTTCCCGGGCCTCGGCGGCCTGGGACGAGACCGTGTACCAGTAACCGCCCCCCCCAAGGCGCATCCATGCTCCCAGCCCCCCGGATCCCCGCCTCCCTTGCCCGGCGCGCGGAGCGCCTCGAGGAGAACTTCGCCCGGGCGGCCGGGGCGGTGGGCCTGGACCTTCCGGACCCGGAAAGCCCGGTGGGCCAAACCCTGCCCTTGGTGTTTGCAGCAAGCGATTTCGTGGCGTCCCAGGCCGCCGCCCATCCCGAAATGCTCACCCATCCCGCCCTGGTGGAGGACCTCCTCGTCAGGCGCCCGCCGGGAAAAACCGCCCGGCGCGTCCGGGAGGCCCTTGGCGCCGCGCCGGACGCCGCGTCCCTGAAGGCCGCCCTGCGGGACCTCCGCAACCGGGAGATGCTGCGCATCGCCTGGCGGGACATCACCGGGTGGGCGGATCTCGCCGAGACCATGGCGGACCTCTCGGAACTGGCCGAGGCCTGCATCCAGGTTTGCCTGGACGCGCTCCACGGCCTGCGCGAGCAGAAGGACGGCCGGCCGCTGGACGGCGCGGGCAGGCCCCAGCGCATGGCCGTCATCGCCCTGGGCAAGCTCGGCGGCCGTGAACTCAATTTCTCCTCGGACGTGGACCTGGTGTTCGCGTATCCGGAGAACGGCCCTACCGGGGGAGGCAAAAACACGGCGGAGCAGTTCTTCACCGCCCTGGGACGGGACCTTGTGCAGGCGCTTTCGGAAAAAACCGGCCGCGGCCTGGCCTTCCGGGTGGACCTGAGGCTTCGGCCCTACGGCGAAAACGGCCCCTTGGTCATGTCCTTCGCCGCCATGGAGGACTACTTCCAGCGCCACGGCAGGGAGTGGGAGCGCTACGCCTGGATCAAGGCCCGGCCCGTTGCCGGGGACAAAGAGCAGGGGGAGCGGCTTTTGTCCGCGCTTCGGCCTTTCGTGTACCGCAGGTACCTGGACTACGGCACCTTCGAGTCGTTGCGGGAGATGAAGCGCATGGTGGCCGCCCAGGTGCGGGAAAAGGGCATGGAGGACGACATCAAACTGGGGCCGGGCGGCATCCGGGAGGTGGAGTTCATCGCCCAGGCGTTCCAGCTTCTGCGCGGGGGGGTGAGCCCGGAGCTTAAGACCCCGTCCTTGTTCTCCGCCCTTTCCGCCATCGCGGACCAGGGGCTTTTGCCCGCAGAGGAGGTGAAGGAGCTGGCCTCCTCCTACGCGTTTCTGCGCAAGGTGGAAAACCGGCTCCAGGAGGCCGCGGACCTCCAGACCCACCGCCTGCCCGCCGCGGCCGAGGACAGGGAGCGGCTGGCCGTGTCCATGGGGTACGCTTCCCCCGAGGCGTTCGAGGCGGAGCTTTCCCGGGTGCGGGCAAGCATCCAAAAGCGGTTCGACGAGCTTTTCGCCGAGCCGGGCGCCAAGACCGCCCCCCCCACGGCCGCGGAGGAGATCGCCAGCGTGTGGCAGGACTGGACCTCCCGCGAGGCTGCGGAAAACGCCCTGTCCAAGGCCGGGTTCAAAAACCCCGGCCGGGCCGCGGACCTGTTGGAAATCTTTTCCGGCTCGCCCCGGATCCAGCATCTGGGGCCCAAGGGAAGGCGGCTTTTGGACCGGGTGCTTCCCCTGGCCGTGGCCGAGGCCGGGGCCTCGGATGCGCCCGAGGAACTCCTCCGCAGGCTTCTGGACCTCCTGGAGGCCGTGAGCCAGCGGTCCTGTTACCTTTCCCTCATCCTGGAAAACCCCCAGGTGCTTTCCCACCTGGTGAACCTGTGCGGCAAAAGCCCCCGCATCGCTTCCCAGATCACGGCTCACCCCGTGCTGTTGGACGAGCTTCTGGACCCCGCGGCCCTGGTCACCCTGCCGGACCGCCAGGGCCTGGTGGACGAGCTTTCCCGCCGCCTTGCCCGCACCGACCCCGGCGACCTTGAACAGCAGATGGAGGAGATCCGCATCTTCAAGCAGGTGCACACCCTGCGGTGCGCCGCCGGGGAGGTCACCGGCGCCATCCCCCTCATGCGGGCCTCGGACGTGCTTACCTGGATTGCGGAAGCCTGCGTGGAAAAGGCCCTGGACCTGGCCTTTCAGCATTTGGAGAAAAAGCACGGCCGCCCGGTGTGCGTGTTGGGGAAAAAACCCTGCGGCCGCGGGTTCGCCGTGGCGGCCTACGGCAAGTTCGGCGGGCTGGAACTGGGGTACGACTCGGACCTGGACCTGGTGTTTCTCCACGCCGGGGTGCCCGGGGAGATGACGGACGGCGAAAAGCCCGTCTACAATGGCACGTTCTTCTCCCGCCTGGGCCAGCGGGTCATCCACATCCTCACCGCCCACACCCACACGGGCGCGGCCTACGAGGCGGACATGCGCCTTCGGCCCTCGGGCGGGGGCGGGCTTCTGGTGAGCCACCTAGACGCCTTTGCCGACTACCAGCGCACCACGGCCCGCACCTGGGAGCACCAGGCCCTGGTGCGCGCCCGGCCCGTAGCCGGCGACCCGGCGGTGACCTACGGTTTTTTGGCCCTGCGCAGGGAGATCCTGCGCCAGGCCCGCGACCGGGCCACCCTGGCCGCCGGGGTCCGGGAGATGCGCGCCGCCATGCACCGGGAGCTGTGCGTGAAAAAGCCGGGCATGTTCGACATCAAGCAGGGCCATGGCGGCATCGTGGACATCGAGTTCATGGCCCAGTACCTGGTGCTGGCCCACGCCGCCGACCACCCCGCCCTCACGGACTGGCCGGACAACGTGCGTATCCTCGCCGTGGCCGCCTCCCTGTCCCTCCTCGACCCGGAGGACGCCCGCGCCCTCCGGGAAGCTTATTTGGCCCTGCGCGCCAGAACCCACGAGCTGGCCCTGGCCGACAAGCCCAACCTCATCCCGGACGACGACCTTGTGGACCACCGGCAAAAGGTCCGGGAGATGTGAGGCAGGATCATCCCCGCTTGAGGGTTCAACTCCGGGGAAAACGCATCGATTGCGGTTCAGGAAGGGTCGGGGCCCTTGCCGCCCTGCCGGCCAAGCGCATCGAGCACGGCCCGGCGGATGGCCGGGTCCAGGTCCCGCGCGCGGCCGGCAAAGGAGGCCGCCAGGGCGGCGAGGTCCGGGGGCGCGTCCGCCGGGATGAGCACCGGGGCCATCTTCGGCCGGCCGGGCCGGTCTTCGCCCTCGTCCACCCGATGGTGGGAAAGGGGCCTGCCGGGGCTCCAGGTCACGGCCATGGGGTTCTTCGGGCGGCCGTAGACCAGTTGAAACTTCTCCACCGATCCCTCCGGCCCTGTCCATACCAGGAGGTCGAATTCCTCGTCCAGAAACCAGCGCCGTTGCGGCCCGGATGCCGTCTGCCGGGGATGGCGGATTTCGCGGAGCACGGGATCAGCACCCGCACCCGCAGGACGCGACCCGGGCCAGGGCCCGCACCACGTCGCGGGGGGCGGCTTCGGCCACCTTGTCCACCCGCGCGCGCAGGCGCAGGGGGCCGGCGGCTTCGGGAAGCACGGGAAGGTCCGCGGCCAGGTGGCCCAGGGCGGCCTCGGGCCTTCCTGCGTCCAGGTCCACGGCGGACTCCCCGCCAACCTCCAGTCCTTCCAGGGCCGTCTCCAGGGGCGCCATGGTCCGGCCCACGCCGAACACGAACGCAAGGGAAACCGGCCCGGCCA
>JAFDHW010000073.1 GCA_019308705.1 Deltaproteobacteria bacterium | reverse complement strand
CTATGCCCACCAGGAGGATGAGCACGGCGGTGAGCACCAGGAAGAACCGCGCCTCCGGGTCCTTGAACAGGGCCAGGGGCCGGCCCAGCAAAAGCTGGTAATGCAACGAAAAGTTGATCCCTGCCACGAGCATAAAAAACAAGATGATCCCTTCGATCTGCCAGCTTGAAAATGCGCCGACCGAGCTGTTTTTCGTGGAGAAGCCGCCCGTGGGCATGGTGGTGAAGGCGTGGGAAACCGCGTCGAAAAGCTCCATGCCGGAAAAAAGGAGCAGAAGCACCTCCACCACGGTGAACAAAAGGTACGCCTTCCACAGGATGGCGGCTGTGTCCCGGATGCGGGGCTTTAGCTTGTCCGGTACGGGGCTGGGCACCTCGGCCTTGTAGAGCTGCATGCCGCCCACGCCCAGGAAGGGCAGCACCGCCAGGCCCAGCACGATGATGCCCATGCCGCCCAGCCACTGGATCTGGGACCGCCACAACAAGATGCCCCTGGGCAGGGATTCGATGTCTGAAAGCAGCGAGGACCCGGTGGTGGTGAACCCGGAAACGGATTCGAACAGGCTGTCGGCAAAGGTGGGAAACGCGCCGGTGAAATAAAAGGGCAGCGCGCCGAGAACGCCCGCGGACAACCAACCCAGGGTGACGATGGCCATGCCTTCCCGGTGGGAAAGGGCCTTGGGCGTCTCTTTGCGGGACACCGTGTACAACAGCGCGCCGGATCCCACGGCCGTGGCCATGGAAAACAAGAACACCCAGGCGGCCAGGTTTTCATGAAAATACAGGCAGCAGACCAGGGGCAGCGCCATGGAAAGCCCCAGAAAAGAGGCCACAAGCCCCACCACCCCGCTCACATGGGACCAGCGCATGCTAGAAATACTCCAGCTTCACGGCCAGGGCCTTTTCCACCTTGGGAATGGCCTTGTGGGTGCTCATGATCACGATGCGGTCCGACGGCTGGATCAGGGAGTCGCCCGAGGGGATGATGATCCGTTCGCCACGGAAGATGGCCACCACCAGCGCGCCCTTGGTGAAATCGATGTTTTTCAGGGGCCTGCCCACGATGTCTGCGGTCTCCAGGGCCACGGCCTCCAGGACCTCGGCCTGCTCGCCCTTGAGGGACACCGAGGAGAGCACCTTGCCCCGGCGCACGTGCTGGAGGATGGTGTTCACCGCGGAAAGCCGGGGACTGATGACGTGCTCGATACCGATGGCCGCCACCAGGGGAAAGTAGGCGAACCGGTTGATGCGGGTGATGGCCTTTTTCGCGCCCATGCGGCGGGCCACCAGGGAAGTCAGGATGTTGGTCTCCTCGTCCGAGGTGGCGGTGATGACCACGTCCATGTCCCGGATGTTCTCCTCGGAGAGCAGGCTCTGGTCCGACCCGTCTCCCTGGAGCACCACCACCCGGTTCAGGCTCTCGGCCAGCTCGTTGGCCCGTTTGGCGTCCCTTTCGATGATCTTGGTGTAGATGCCCCCTTCCACCAGGGCGTTGGCCAGGCGCTCGCCGATGCGGCCGCCGCCCACGATGAGCGCCCGGCGCACCGTGTGGCCGCGCTTGTCGAAAAGTGCCAGGGCGTCGTCCACCCGGTTTTGTTCGGTGATGAAGTACACCAGGTCCCCGGCCTTCAAAACATCCTTGCCCGTGGGGATGATGAGCTTTTCCCCCCGCACGATGGCGGCGATCAAAAACCCCGTCGCCCACGCCCTGGAGGGGATTTCCCACAATTTCAGGCCCGCGAGTTTGCAGCCCTCGTCCAGGCGCACGCCGATGAGTTTCAGCCGGCCGTCCGCGAACTCGGCCACGTCCACGGCGCCGGGCACCTCCAAAAGGCGCTGCACCGTGCGCACCAGTTCCCGTTCCGGGTTGATGAAGGTGTCGATGTGGGGCGGCTTTTTCTGGAGCGCGTCCTGGAACCGGGTGAAGTCCTCGTTCCGCAGGCGCACCAGTTTCTTGGTGGCCGGAGAGAGCATGTCCGCGAACAGGCAGGAGACCAGGTTGGTCTCGTCCGAGTTCGTCACGGCCAGAAGGATGTCCGCTTTTTGCACGCCCGCATCGGAGAGCACTTCCGGGCTCGATCCGGAACCCTCCACCACCTGGACGTCCAACTGTTCGGAGACGGTCTTCAGCGCCCCGGGGTCGGTGTCCACCACCACCACTTCCTTGTTTTCCGCGGCCAGCCGGGAGGCAACGTGGAACCCTACCTGGCCGGCGCCGACGACGATGATTTTCAAGAGGCTCTCCAGGTTTGCGGAAAAACGGCGAAGTTGCAGGTATTATGACAAGGAACGCCGGGGTGTCAAACCGCAAGGGAGGGCAAAAACCACGCCAGGGCCATGGCCAGCGCCGCCAGGCACGCCGCGGCCACGTCCGCCCGGCCCAGGGTCAGGGACGCGGCACAGCGGTTTTCCGACCATCCTCGGCTGGCCAGGGCCAGGGAGAACCGGTCCGCGCACAGGATCACCCGGCGGACAAGGCAGGCCCCCAGGACCCGCACGCGGACCAGGGAGTTCTTCCGGCTCTCCAGTCCCCGGGCAGCCAGGGCCGCGCGGGTCCGGGAAGCTTCCTCCAGGACCACGGGCACAAGCCGCACGGTGAGTCCCATCATCATGGCCACCCGGTTTTCCGGAACCAGGGGCACGGGCGACAGGAACCACCGCACCGCCTCCCGCACCGCCCCGGGCCGCGTGGTTCCCGTGAACACCGCGCCCAGCACCGCCACGGTGCCAAGCCGGAAGGCGAACAACAGGCCCTCCGCAAGCCCGGCGACCGAGAACCAGCCGACCGCCGGCCCACCCTCCCCGCCTCCGTACAGGCCCCGGGCCAATACCACCAGAAAAAGCAGCGGGGCCAAGGGCAACAGGCCCCGCACCGTGCGGCCCATGGGGAGCCGGGACGCGACCAGCCCGGACAGGGCCAGGCCAAAGGCCCCGACGGCCAGCCGCGGCGGTCCCGCCATGGCGCACGCGCCCAAAACGGCCAGCAGAGCGGCCTTGGCCCGGGGATCCATGGCGTGGACGGGACTGTCCTTTTCCAAAAACAAAAAAGGGCCTAGGTATGCCATGGGTCAAAACCTCCGCGGCCGGCGGCCGGCGGCGTACGCACCCCGAAGGCCTCCAGCCCCACGGCGACCTCGGCAAACGGCCCCTTCGCTGCGATGCGGCCCTGGTCCAGGACCACCAGCCTGTCCGCCATGGCCGCCACCTTTTCCAGCTCGTGGGTGGCCACCACCAGGGCCACGCCTCGGGCACGCAGCCGCTCCATTTGCTCCAGCACCTGGACGATCCCCGGAAAATCCAGGTTGGAAAACGGCTCGTCAAACACCACCACCCCGGGGTCCACGGCCAGCACCCCGGCGATGGCCAGGCGGCGCTTCTCGCCCCCGGAAAGCAAATGCGGCGGCCGATGGGCCAGGTGGGAAAGGCCCACGGCGGAAAGGGCTGCCTCCACGCGCGCCTTCACCTCTTGGTGGGGCATGCCCAAGTTCTCCGGGCCGAAGGCCGCGTCGTCGGCCACGGTTTCCCCCACGATCTGGGCGTCCGCGTCGGAAAACACCATGCCCACCATGCGCCGGGCGTTGGCGGGGTGCTTTCTGGTGTCCTTTCCCGCCACCAGCACAACGCCCTTGGTGGGCAGGAGCAGGGCGTTCATGTGGCGAATGAGGGTGGTCTTGCCGGACCCGTTCTTTCCGCACAGCACCACAAACTCGCCGGGTGCGACGTCCAAAGACACACGGGAGAGGCCCGTGGAACCATCGGCAAAGCAATGGGACACGGCCTCCATCCGCACTATGGGTTGGAGCCGGTCATCCATGGGGACCAGGGGCCGGGGCGTTTTCCCGGCCAAGGAGGGGCCTGGCCATGCGTGCGATGGCCGCGGCCGCGGCGATCTTCAGGGCGTCGCCCGGCAAAAAGGGCAGCATGCCCAGCGCCACGGCCCGGTTCCAGGGAAGCCGGGTCACGGCCTGGAGGCGCGCCACGCCCAGGGCGTACACCAGGATCATGCCCACCGCCATGGCAAGGACGTCCATCGCCATGGCCCGCCCAGGGCGGTGGTTTGCGTCCTGCACACGGCCGCCGGCGTTGGACAACAACCCTACCAGCCACACGGCCGGAAGATAGGCGACAAGGTATCCCCCCGTGGGGCCAAGGAAATGCCCCGGCCCCCCTCCCCCGCCGGAGAAAACGGGAAGCCCGGCCAGCCCGGCCAGCAAATACACGGCCACGGAGGCCGCGCCCCACCGAGGGCCGAGGAGCAGGCCCGCCAGCAGTACGAACATGTTCTGGAGCACGACGGGCACCGGCCCCACGGGCACGGCGATCCACGCGCCCGCGGCCATGAGCGCGGCCAACAAAGACGCCAGCACCATGTTCCGCACGGATTCCAGGGAGGGAAGGTCCTGGGCGGCGGCTCGGGTCTTTCCTGGTTTCATGTGCTTTTCTCCTGTTCTGCGGGCCGCAGGTGGATGCAGTCCCCGCAGGTTATGGCGGCCATCGTGCCGTCCTGCCGCTCCACCACCAACGCGCCCTGTTCGTCCACGTCACGCGCCACGCCGAAAAGGTCCTCGTTTCTGGAAGCGATCTTCACCGCCCGGCCCAGCGTGTCGGAACGTTCCCTCCAGGGCCCCATGACGTCCTCGGTTTCCAGGTGGGGCACCCGGGGAAGAAAGTCGTCCAGAAACGCGGAAAGGATACGTTTGCGCAGAAACGGCCTCCCCGCCAGGCCCGCCAGGCTGGCCGCGTTTTCCACCCGTGGCTCGTTGTTCACGTTCAAGCCCACGCCCAGGTTTACGTGCCCCACCCGGTTGCCGGAGCAGTGCAGCTCCGAGAGCATGCCGCAGACTTTTTTGCCGTGCACCAGGATGTCGTTGGGCCATTTGACCCGGGCGGGGAGCCCGCAAACCTCCTCGACCACGCGGGCCATGGAGGCCGAGGCGGCGAACATCGCCCGGAAAGCGGACAACACCGGCAGGTCCGGCCGGAGAACCAGGGTGAAAAAAAGCCCCCCTTCCCCGGATTCCCATTCCCTGTCCAACCGGCCCTTGCCCCTGGTCTGGCGGCCGGCCACCACCACCGTGTTTCCCGGGCACCCGGCAAAGGCCAGTTTCCTGGCCTCGTCCATGGTGGAGGGGATTTCCGGGAAATAGCGGACCAACGGCTCGCGCGCACCGAACTCCCACGGGTACAAAAGGTCGACCTCCCCGGTGAGCGCGTATCCCGCGCAGGTGGCGGCGATAGGGTAACCCCGCTCCCGCAGGGCGTTCACGTGCTTCCAGACCGCCACCCGGCTCATGGAAAGCTGGTGGCTGAGCACCTCCCCGGAAACCGCGGTCCGCGCAAGGCGCAGTTGCTCCAGGATTCTTGCCTTGGGCGTTAACTCCATGGAAGCGGATGGTTAACCATTTCCGGCCCGTTGGTCAACAAAAAAGCCCCCTTGCCGGGCAAGGGGGCGGGAACATGCCGTTCAGGGGACCTATTTTTCCATGAGCACGCGGAATCCCCGAAGGTAACTGGCGGATGCGGGATGGACCGCTTTGCGGGCCGCGGAACGGCAATAGCGGGCGTCCGAGGCCCAGGAGCCGCCCCGGGTTACGCGCTGGTCCCCGGGCAGGGGCAGGGGCCCGGCGGGATCGGTCACGGCTCCGCGCGGATAGGGCCCATACACGTCCGCGCAGTATTCCATGACGTTGCCGTGCATGTCGTACAGGCCCCATGCGTTGGGGGCCAGCCGGCCCACGGGAATGGGTTCGCCCCGGAACTTGCCTTTTGGGCAGCGGTACAGGTGCTCGGGGTCGATTTCCCGCACCTGGGCGGCCATGTCGACGGAAAGGGGGTATCTGCCGTCGTAGTTGGCGTTCTTGGTGGACAGGCACTTGCCGAAGGCAAAGGGGGTTTCGGTGCCCGCCCGGCAGGCGTATTCCCACTCCGCTTCCGTGGGCAGCCTGTACTTGTCCGTGTTTTCCATTTCGTTGAGTTTCCGGATGAACTCGTTGGCCTGCTCCCAAGAGATGTTTTCCACCGGGCACTCCTCTCCGCACCCCATGAAATGGGAGGGCCGGGTGCCCATGACGGCAAGCCATTGCTTCTGGGTGACCTCGGTGGTCTGCAGGTAAAAGCCGGTGCTTATGGTCACTTCGTGGAGGTGTTCATTGGAGAACCGCTGCAGTTCATGGACCGGGCTGCCCATCTGGAAAACGCCGGGCTCGATGTACACGAATTCCATGCCCACGGAATTGGTTTTCTTCTTAAGGCGCTTTTTGATCATATCCCTTGCGGTGCGGCATTCGTCCTTGAGCAAGGGAGGCCCGTCGTTCATGCCGATGTACACTTCCTCGATGCTGGCGCACCCGGCCGCCGAAAAAACGAGGACAACCGCGGCCGCCAGCAGGGTCCTTGGCAGGTGGGATAAAACAGGCATGGTCACTCTCCCTGGTTTCCGGTCGCGCCGGGGACTTCATCGGCCACCAGCCTGAAGCCCCGCAGGTAGCTTCCCGGGCTGGGGTCAAACCGGCTCCTTCTGGCCGAGCGGCAGAACTTGGCGTCCGAGGACCAGGCTCCGCCGCGGTACACCTTGCGCTGCCCGGTTTCCGGGCCGGTGGGGTCCACTTGCGGGGCCTGGTCCGGGTCCTTGGCCAGGATCTTGCCCTCGCTGTCCTTTTCCGCCTTTTCCCGAATCATCTTCAAGATTTCCTCGTTTTCCTCGCCCTTCACGGAGATATCCCGGTCGATGGCGTAGGTTTCGTACCAGTCCTGGCAAGCTTCGAACACGTTGCCGTGCATATCGTACAGGCCCCACGCGTTGGGGGGAAAGGATTTCACCGGCAGGGTCCGATTCCTAAACACCCCTTTCCGGCATCCCTCCAGGGGATAGCCCCCGTCGTAGTTGGCGAACTCCGTGGTGAGGCATTCGCCATAGGCAAAAGGAGTTTCGGTGCCCGCCCGGCAGGCGTATTCCCATTCCGCCTCCGTGGGCAGCCGGTAGCGGTCCGTGCCCTCCATCTCGTTCAGCTTGGCGATGAACGCAAGGATCTCGTCGTAGTCCATGTTCTCCGCGGGACAGTCCGCGCCGCACTGGGAGAACCGGGAGGGGTTGTACCCCATGACTTTCTGCCACTGGCCCTGGGTCACCTCGGTGGTCTGGATGTAGAACCCCTTGGTGAGGATCACCTTGTGGCGGGTTTCGCCGTCCGACCGGCCCGGCTCCCACGGGGGGCTGCCCATGTAGAAGGTGCCGGCCGGCACCCACACGAATTCCATGCCCAGGCTGTTTTGCATGGTCTTCAAGCCGGGGTGCACGGTGGGACACACGACCTTCGGGCCGCATCCAGAGAAAAAGGCCGCCGATACGGCCGCGGCAAAAAGAAGAATCAAGGCCTTTTTCATTCCGCTCCCTCTCAAGCAGTCTCCGCCTTCGCAGCGGCGCCGCCCCTCAGGGCCGCCAGAAGCCGGTCGTGGATGTTGTCGAATCCCCCGTTGGACATGATGAGCAAAAGGTCGCCTTGTTTTGCCTCGGCAGCCAGAAAGTCCACGATTTCGCCGGTGTCCGGGAAATAGCGGGCGTCCTTCCCCTTTTTTTTAAGGTCGTTGACGAGCTTTTCCGAGGAGAACCGCTCCTCCACGGCGATCTTCTGCTGCCTGGGCGGACGTGCCGCCACCACCAGGTCCGCGGGTCCGAAGCAGTCCGGGTACACGTCCTGGAACACCTTGCGCTGGCTGGTGTTGGTGCGCGGCTCGAACACGGCGATGAGCCTGCCGGAAATGTGCGGACGCACGGCCTCGAGCGTCTCCCGCACCGCGGTGGGGTGGTGGGCGAAGTCGTCCATGACCGTGACCCCGGCCGCGACACCCCGCACCTCCTGCCTGCGCCGCACGCCGGAAAACGTCTCCAGACCCAGGCCGATGGCGTCCTTGTCCAGGCCCATGTCATCGGCCACGGCAATGGCGGCAAGGGCGTTCTGCAGGTTGTGGACGCCCATGAGCCGGGTCTTGTAGCGGGCATACGGCCCGCCCCGGCGCAGGACCTCGAATTGGGTCCAGGGCGGGTCCACGGACACCCCCCCCAGGCTCCACACGCTCTTGACGCGCTTTCCGTAGTGGACCTTGTGGCAGGAGGCGGCGGATACCACCTCGACGGGAACGTCCTCGTGGTGGACCAGAAAGCCCTTTTCCGGCAGGCCGGCGGCAAACGAAGAAAACGCCCGCTTCACGGATTCAAAGTCCGGGTAGATGTCCGCGTGGTCGTATTCCACGCTGGTGAGGATGGTGCGGGAAGGCGCGTAGTGCATAAACTTGGGCCGCTTGTCAAAAAACGCGCTGTCGTACTCGTCGCCCTCCACCACCATGAACCCTCCCTTGCCCAGCCGGTGGCTCGCGCCGAAATCCCGTGCGATGCCGCCCACCAGGAAGCCGGGGTCCAGGCCCGCGCGGGCCAGGATCCAGGCCAGCAGGGCCGTGGTGGTGGTCTTGCCGTGGGTGCCCGTGACCAGGGTGAGATCCTTTTCCGCAGCGAAAAGCTCCTGCAGGGCCTGGGGAAAAGAGCAGTAGCAAAGCCCGAGGTCCCGGATGCCCGCCACCTCGGGGTTGTCCGCGGACACGGCGTTTCCCACCACCACCAGGTCCGGCCGGTGGGCCACGTTCTTTGGCGAATACCCCATGGCCACGGGAATGCCCCTCTCCTCGAGAAAGATGCTCATGGGCGGATACACGTTCTGGTCCGAACCTGTGACCTCGAATCCGGACTCCTTGAGCATGGCCGCCAGAGAGCCCATGCCCGTGCCGCACACGGCGGTCAGGTGCACGGTTTTCGCGTTTTTGGGTATGCGGTTTTTGTCCGGGTCCAACAAGGCGGTTTGTTCCTTCTGGGCGGAGTGGAGGTTTATCCCGGATTATTCACGAAGCCTGATTTCCGTGCTGGCAAGGCGAGAGGGGTGAAGGCGTACTTTGGTACGCCGAGCCCCGATAACGCGGCCAGCGCGGAAATCGGGCGAG
>JAFDHW010000072.1 GCA_019308705.1 Deltaproteobacteria bacterium | reverse complement strand
CCACCACCTTGGAGGAGAAGATGGGGGTGTGGAAGATCTCCCGGTCCCGGGCCACGCCCACCGAGCCCTTCTTGCCCGTGGTCACCAGGAGAAGCTCGGTTTCCAGGATGTCGGCGAGCCTGCAGGCCACGTCCTCCACAGGCCCGAACTTGTCGCCTACGCTCAGCCGGGCTTCGGCCTCGTCCAGGCACACGAAGTGCGCGCCCTTGTACCGGGTGATGAGGTTGAATCCGGAGTTGGCCGCGTTGGTCTGGGAGTTCACCGCCAGCCGGCCGGCCGTGGACTCGATGAGCTCCACCATGGCCGGAGACAGCAGCCCGTGCCCGAAGTCCGACACCAGCACCAGGTCGTGCTTGGGGATCTGGTCGGCCAAAAAATCCAGGATATCCCTTTCCACGGGCCCGGAGACCGGCGCGTCGTTTAAAAAATTCACCTCGAAGAGCTTCTGGTTGGTGTAGTGGTCCACGTAGCGCTTCTTCACCACCGTGGGGCCGTCGTCCCGGAAGAAGAACCTGGGCTTCACGTTGGGCGCCAGGTGCGACCGGGCGAACTCTTCCCGGGGGTCCTCCTCGCCCAAAAGCGTGGCCAGGGTGACCTTTTCCGCTATGCCGGACACGTGGTTTGCGATGGCGAAGGCCCCGCCCGCGAACACCTCGTGGTTCAGGTACTTGTTCACCACCAGCTGGGCCTTGGCGGATTTTCCCAGGGGCGAGCAGTAATGGTACTCGTCCACGATGCCGTCGCCGATCAGAAGCACGGAGAGGTCCCGGGCGCGGTCCAGGGAGGACACCACGTCCTCCAGCCGGTACCGCCCGGAGAACTTGTCCAAAAACCGCCGGGCGTCGCCGGGCAAAACATCCAAAAACTCGTTGATCAAGTCCGAGGTGATGTACTCGAACCCCTTGGTCTCCAGCAGCCGGCTTTTGGCCAGGAAAAGCTCCCGCTCCTTGTGGAACAGGTGGTTGTGGATCTTGCGGTCGCGCTTGGCGTGGGCCTGGCCCCGGGCCAGGATGTCCGGCCTGATCTGCTTTACGCAGTCAAAGGGCATCTCGTCGTCCACCACGGCCACGTAGTCCACGATGGAAAGCGAAGCCACGTTCTTGGCCCGGTGGTCCTCGGGAAACACCGGCCGGCCCGGTCCACGACGCACGTTGGCGTCGCGGATCACCGTCACCACCAGGACGTCGCCCATCTCCCGGGCCTCCTCCAGGTGGTGGATGATGCCCGGGTGGATGATGTCAAACACCCCGTGGGACTGGACCACGGTCTTGCCCTGGGCCTGAAGCTCCCGGACCTTGGCCGAAAGGTCCCTCAGCCACAGGATCTTTTCCCGCGCGCTGGAAATGGCAGGCCTCCCATGTTTGAATTTTTCGTGGGAGGAACCTTTTTGGAAAAAGTTTCCTCCCACACCCTCCTTCAAAAACTTACCGGTTCGGGAATGCTTCGCATTCCCTTTGGGGGCCAGGCCGGGCTATCGACGCCTTTGGAGGTTGACCAAATGCCGACACTTCCGTTGCAGGCCGAATCAAGCACGAAACGCCGTCTGCCAAGCGGGCCGATATCCCTTTTATCCCGACTTCTTCAGAAAGTGTTCGTTCAACAGCTTGGTGGAGGAGAACACCACCTCGTGGGTCACCATGAGCCTGGCGCCGATCTCCTTCACCACCTCGAATTCCTTCTGGATCTTGCCGGTCTTGTCCTCCAGGTGCTCGAACTCCTGGCCCTTGACGTAGATGTCCGGCCGCAGGGTGCGCAGGGTTTCCTCGGCCGTGGGCCACTTGTTCACGGCCACGTAGTCCACGCAGGAAAGCGCGGCCAGGGAATCCGCGCGCAGGGCCTGGTTGAACACGGGCCGGTCCGGGCCCTTGTCGATGTACTCGTCCGGGGTGATGGTCACCACCAGCACGTCGCCGAACTCTTTCGCCGCTTGCAGGTGCTTGATGTGCCCGGGGTGCATGAGGTCGAAGCACCCGTGGGCGTGCACCACGGTCTTGCCCTCTGCTTTGAGCTTTTTGAGCCGTTCGGCCAGGTCGAAAAGGTCCAGGACCTTCATGCCTTGCGTTCCTCGTTTTCCGCCAGGCCCACCGCGGTCCACAGGGCGGGCACCGTGTCCGCGTGTTTTCCCCGCACGTAAAAGCTGTCCCCGCCGGCCAGGGTGCGCACCAAAAGGGTCTTCTGGGGCCGAAAATAGTAGGTTTCCGTGCCGTGGTCCGACCCGCTGCAGGGGTTTTCCCCCAGGTCGCGCAAATCCGCCACCAGGGTGGAGAACCTCTCCACGGCCCTGCCTTGTTGCCGGGCCGCGTTGCGGGCCATGGCAAGCGCCTTCAAAAACACCTCCGGCCCCATGACCGCGGTGCCGAAGTTCATGACCACGCCGTTGGACAGCCCCTCCACCACCGAGGCCAGGGTGAGGAAATCATTGTAGGAAAGCCGCGCCGCGGCCTCGGGGTTGAAATTCGGGTGCTCGTGGATGATGTCCTGGCCCAGGGCCACGTGCACCAGTACGGGCACGGAAAACCTTTCCCCGGCCGCGAAAAGGGAGATGTCCTTGTGCGGGTAGTCCCCGTTCCATATCTCCCGGCCAAGGGCCTGGCCGTAACCGGCCTCCGGGTCCGCGGCGTAGGCCTTGTTCACCACGTCGTTGATGCGGCCGGTTTCCCGCCACAGCCCGAACCGGCCCTCGGCGATGTACTTGGCCACGGACTCCGTGGTGGCGCCGATGAGCGCCAGCTCGAAATCGTGGATGGCGCACGCGCCGTTGGCCGCCACCGCGGAAATGTACCCCCGCTCCATGAGGTCCGCAAGGTAGCGCTGCACCCCGCTCCTGAGCACGTGGGCCCCCATCATGAAGAGGACGGGTGCGCCCTCCCGCCTGGCGCGCACCACGCGCCGGGCGGTCTCGGCCAGGGGCCCGGGGATGCGGGATTCCTCCACCGGAGTCAGGTCGAGGATCTGGTCCGCGTTCATGTCGTGGATACGGCGGTCCAGCGGAAGCAGGGCCAGACGGCTGCGGTCAAAGGGCGCGGGACGCCTGGAGGCGCGTGGGGTCATATCCTGTCCCGGATGGGGATTGCCGGAAGGTCCGTGAAAAACCAAGGGATTATTTGTAATGAATCCGGGGCATGTATGTCAAGAAAGGGAAGCGCTTGCGCCGGGATTCGCGCCCCGACGGCTTTACGGGTTTTATCCTTGGCAAAATGGTTTATATTGTTTTTTCGGGCAGACCAGGAAATCAACGGGACAAACGGCATGGCAAAGCCCTCGCCCGCCCAAAACGCGGCCCCGGCAGGACGGGACTGGAAGCGGATCGCCGCCAGCGCGGGGACCGGTGCGCTCTTGACCCTGTCCTTTCCCCGCACCGGGGCTTCCTTTTTGGCCTGGGCGGCCCTGGTGCCCCTGCTCCTTTCCCTTTCCGGCCAGGGGGCGAAAAAAGGCTTCTTTTTGGGGCTCGTGGCCGGGCTGGCCCACTTTTTGTCGCTCCTCTACTGGGTCGTCATCGTGCTTTCCACCTACGGCGGCCTGGCCTGGCCCGTGGCCGTGCTGGCCGCGGTGCTGCTTTCCGCCTACCTGGCCCTGTACGTGGGGGCGTTTTCCGCGGCCTTTGCCAAGACCAGCGAAAAAAGCCCGGTGCTGGCCGCGGCCCTGGCCCCGGTTTTCTGGGTTGCCGCGGAATACGCCAGGGCGCACCTGTTGACCGGGTTTCCCTGGTCGCTGTTGGGGTATTCCCAGGGGCCGCATCCTTTGCTCATCCAGTCCGCGGACATGGGCGGGGTGTACGTGGTTTCCTTTCTGGCCGTCATGGTGAACGCGGCCGTGGCCCTGGGCGTGCAAGCTTTGTGGCGCCCCGGCGGGGCCAAGGCTCCCAAGAAGGCCGCCGCGGGCCTTTTGCTGGCCGCCGTGACCCTTGTGGGCGCGGACATGGCCTACGGCCGGATGCGGCTTTCTTGGGTGGACGAAGCCATCGCCGGCGCGGAGAGCATCCGGGTGTCCGTGCTCCAGGGCAACGTGGACCAGGCCGTGAAATGGGACCCGGCGTACCAGGACCGCACCATGGAAATCTACGCCGCGCTGGCGTGCCGGGCGGGTGGTCAGGACCCGGACCTGGTGGTATGGCCCGAGACCGCCCTGCCCTTTTATTTCGGCTGGGACCGCACCCGGTCCAACGCCGTGCGCCGGGCGGCCAGGGAAGCGGACGCCTTTTTCCTGGTGGGCAGCCCCGGTTTCGAGCTCGCCAACGGCGAAAACCGCCAGTACAACAGCGCCTTTCTCCTGTCCCCTGACGGGTCCACCACCGGCCGATACGACAAGGTGCACCTGGTGCCCTTCGGCGAGTACGTGCCCCTGCAGAAGATCCTGTTTTTCCTGGACAAGCTGGTGGCCCAGGCCGGGGACTTCTCCCGGGGCCGGGAGGGCAGCGTGCTTGCCGCCGGAAAGGCGGACCTGGGGGTGCTCATCTGCTACGAGGTCATCTTCCCGGGCCTGGCCAAAAGCGCGGTGCAAAACGGCGCGAACCTTTTGGTGACCATCACCAACGACGCCTGGTTCGGCCAAAGCTCCGCCCCGTACCAGCACTTTTCCATGGCCGCGTTCCGGGCCGTGGAGAACCGGCGGTCCCTGGTGCGGGCCGCCAACACGGGCATTTCCGGGTTTGTGGATCCCGCAGGCCGGGTGCTGGGGAAAACCCCCATCTTCGTGGCCGACGCCCGCACCCGGGCCGTGCCCCTGCTTGCGGAGTCCACGATATACTCCGCCCGGGGCGACGTGTTCGCCCTTGCGTGCACGGCCCTGGCCCTGGCATCCTTATTGGTCCTTTTCCGCCCGGCCGGGCCGTGGTATACATTCGGCCGCAACAAAGCCAGATAATGGATAGATTGTTACAGGAGGAGATCCCATGAGTGCGGAACTCAAGCAACTGCAAAGGGAACTGGAAGAAAAGCTGGACAATCTGAAGGAGTATCTTTGACCTGGAGGGCAAGAAAAAGCGCCTGGAGGAACTAGATGCCCTCATGGCGCGGGAGGATTTCTGGGACCACCCGGAAATGACCACCGGCGTGCTCAAGGAGCGCACCCGTCTCACCCACCAGGTGGGCGCCATCCAAAAGCTTTCCGACGAACTGTCCGACGCGGATGTGCTGTTGGACCTGGGCATGGAGGAGGGAGACGAGCAGAGCATCAAGGAGGCGGGCGCGCAGCTCCAGTCCGTGGCCAAGGGCCTGCAGAAGTTCGCCCTGGACCGCATGCTCTCCGGCGAGGACGACCCCAAGGACGCCATCGTGTCCATCAACGCGGGCGCGGGCGGCACGGACGCCCAGGACTGGGCGGAGATGCTCCTCCGCATGTACCTGCGCTGGTGCGAAGACAAGGGTTTTTCCACCAAGATGCTGGACCTGCAGGAAGGGGAGGAGGCGGGGATCAAGTCCGCCACCTTTTCCGTGTCCGGGCCCTACGCCTACGGCTACCTCAAGCTGGAGCAGGGCGTGCACCGGCTGGTGCGCATCTCGCCGTTCAACTCTTCCGGCAAGCGCCACACCTCCTTTGCCTCGGTGGCCGTGTACCCGGAGGCGGAAAAGGACGTGGAGGTGACCATCGACGACAAGGACTTGAGGATCGACGTGTTCCGGGCCTCGGGCGCCGGCGGCCAGCACGTGAACAAGACCTCCTCGGCCGTGCGCGTGCTCCATATTCCCACGGGCATCGTGGTCCAGTGCCAGCAGGAAAAATCCCAGCACCGCAACAAGGACCTGGCCATGAAGGTTTTGCGGGCGCGCCTCTACCAGTTGGAAAAGGAAAAGGAGCGCGCCCAGATGCAGGAGATGTACGAGTCCAAGGACGAGATCGCCTGGGGCTCCCAGATCCGCTCCTACGTGCTCCAGCCCTACCAGATGGTCAAGGACCACCGCATCAACCTGGAGGTGGGAAACGTCCAGGGCGTGCTGGACGGGGACCTGGACCCCTTCATGGAAGGGGTGCTCTTAAGGGGCATGGAGTAAGGCGGATGAACGCCGAGGCCCTGCTGGCCAGGCACTGCCCCCTGGAAAGGGAGCATTTCGCCGTTCTCCTGGCCCATTCCCGGGCCGTGGCCCGCCTGGCGGAAGGCCTGGCGCGAAGCCTTTCCCTTTCGCCGGAGGCCGTTGCCTTTGTGCGCGAGGCGGCCCTGCTCCACGACATCGGCATCCACGCCACGGCCGCCCCCTTCCTGGGGTGCCGCGGGGACCAGCCCTACTACCGCCACGGGATACTGGGAAGAAAGATCCTGGAATCCGAGGGATTGCCCGCCCACGCCCTGGTGTGCGAGCGCCACATCGGCTGCGGCATCACGGCCAAAGACGTGGCCGAGCGCGGGCTTTTGCTGCCAAGGCGGGACATGGTTCCCGTGACCACGGAGGAGGCCCTGGTGGCCTTTGCGGACAAGTTCTTCTCCAAGGACGGCCCGGCCCCTGCCATGAAGCACTCCGCCGCGGTGGCCGCGGAAATGGCCGCCCTGGGGCCGGACAAGGCGGAAACCTTCGCCTCGTGGCTTGCCCGCTTCGGCGACCCCTCCGCTCCCTGACCTCCGCCTCGTGTTGATTTCCCCTGGGAGGTTGATAGGATCCCGCGCAACGCGGCTGTTCGCCCTTGCGGGCCGCCTGGGTCAGCGCCTGTAGCTTTGCCATACCAATACGTAGACCACGAGGCCTAAGCCGGCGACGAACCAGCCGCCCGCCGAGCCTTGGCCCAGGGCGGCGTACACGCCCCCGGCCGTCGTGGCGGTCCCAAGGGCCAACGCCGCCCAGGCCGAGGGGGAAAGGCGGAAGCGGCCCTTGTTTTTCGCCGCCGGAGTTTTCCTTTTTGCCTTTTTCTTCATCCCATCCTGCCAAGGGCCTTTTTCGGCCCGGGAAGCGAGTGAGAAATGAGCCTTGCCGTCACCCGCATCGTCCATTCCTGCCTGCTTCTGGATTTTGACGGGTCCGTGGTGCTCACCGATCCCTGGTTCACGGAAAAGACCGGGTACCGGCGCACCGAACCGCTGGGCATGGAAGCCGCGGATCTGCCCAAGTTAGCCGGAGTGTTCGCCAGCCACAAGCATTTTGACCATTTCGACCTTGCCGCCCTGTCCGCCTACCCGGACAAGACCGTGCCCTTTGCCGTGAAAACCGGCATGGGCAAGGCGGCCAGAAAGGCGGGGTTTGAAAACGTCATGGAACTGGAACCCTGGCAGAGCGCGGAACTGGGAGAAGTCACGGTCACGGCCGCGCCCGCCTCCCACGCCGCTCCGGAGATCACCGCGGTGTTCTCCGCCAAGGGCAAGCACGTGTTTTTCGGCGGCGACACCCTGTTCACGCCGGAGCTGGGGGAGGTGGCCAGGCGGTTCCCCTCCCTGGATCTGGCCCTTTTGCCCGTAAACGGCCTGGTCATCCGGCCCCTGGGCAAAAAGGTGGTCATGGACGGGGCCGACGCCGCGGGGCTGTGCGGAGTGCTCAACCCCAGGGTGGCCGTGCCCATCCACTACGGCCACTCGGCGGGAGGATTCCTGGATTCGGTCCTTTTGAAGGCGGAAAACGAGGTGGAACAATTCACCCGCACGGCCGCCACCCTGGCCCCCGACACCCGGGTGAAGGTGCTTTCCCCGGGCGAGCGGTTCACCATGCCGGAAAAATAAGCCGGCGGGATGGGCGCGGCGGCGGAAAGACGCCCCGCGCCTCTTTGTTTCTCCCTCCCCGCAAACTGTCAAAAACGTCACACACCCGTTGCCAACCCGCGGTCCGGCACCCATCTTTTTAGCGGGAGGACAGAACCGTTTGGCCCTGGGGGGCCGAGAGGGCCGGGCTCCACATAGGAGGTCGCCCCGTGAGATATCGCAACGACTCCAGGGGGTTCACCCTCATCGAACTCCTCACCGTCATCGCCCTTTTGGGCGTCATCGCGGCCATCGCCATACCCCAGTTCCTCATCTACTACTCCAGCGCCTTTGACTCCAGGGCGGTGGTGGACCTCTCCAACGCCTACCGCATCTCCATGCAGTATTTCGCGGGAGAGCCCAACGGCACCCTGACCATGGCGGACCTGAACGAACTGGGGTTCGTCCCCTCCGATGGAGTCAACCTCTTCATTGACAACGGCGCGCTGGCCGGCTTGCGAATGCGGTCTTTCCACGACCGCGGAAGCCAGGTATACGTAGTGGACAACCGGGGACGAATTTCCTACTGACAGCCTCGAAAATCCCCGAGATTCTGAAAACCCCGGAAGGAGGCCCATGCACCCACGCCACGCCGTCCGGACCACCCGGATGCTCTTGTGTTTTTGCGCCCTTTTTGCGTTTCCGCTTCTGCTTTCCGCCTCCTCCCCCATCCTGGTGGACGACTATTCGCAGGGACTTTCCCGGTGGAAGGAAAAATCCTTCAAGGGAAACACCCTCTACCAGGTGGTGCAGACGGACCGCGGACCGGCCATCCAGGCCCGGAGCCGGGGCGCGGCCTCGGGGCTTTACCGCGAAATGGAGTTCGACCCCGCCCAGCACCCCGTGCTTTCCTGGTCATGGAAGATATCGGGCGTGCTCGAGAAGGGCGACGCCCGCACCAAGCAGGGCGACGACTACGCGGCCCGGGTGTACGTGGTGTTTCCGTCGGTCCTGTTCTGGCGCACCAAGGCGCTCAATTACATCTGGGCCAACAAGCTGGAAAAGGGGGCCGTGGTAAAAAACGCCTACACCTCGAACGCCATGATGATCGCCGTGCAAAGCGGCAATGAAAACGCGGGAAGGTGGGTTCAGGAGAAGCGCAACCTGGTGGAGGATTACCGGCGGGCGTTCGGGGAGGACCCGCCCGGGGCCGGCGCGGTGGCCGTCATGACGGACACGGACGACACCGGTGAGTCCGCCACGGCCTGGTACGGCAGGATTCTCCTGCTGCCCCGGGGGTCCTAACCCGGATTATTCACGAGTTCGATTCGCGCGAGAGTAAGGAAGGAGGAGGGAAGCTGTACTTTTGTACCGCGACCGCCTCCTGACGCAGCTATCGCGTGAATCGGGCTCGC
>JAFDHW010000071.1 GCA_019308705.1 Deltaproteobacteria bacterium | reverse complement strand
CAGCATTCCTCAAAGAAACAGCGTGCATTTTTCAAGGACCCTTCCATTGGCACTTAACCTGTTTAAATCCATATAAATATTTTATTCGGTGAAATTTTTCATGAATGATTCGGGGTAACCAGGCGAAACAAAAGGGCAGTGTACCAGAAGCGGGCGCGGGAAAGAATACCCCGGCCGCCCAAGGGGGATGCCGGGGAATGGAGCGGGAAACCGGCGCCGGACGGCGGCGCGGGCGCCGGGCCGGGCTACGCCTTGCGGAAGGCCATGACCGCCGCGCCCACCGCGCCCATGAGCTGGGGGTCCAGGGGCAGGATGGTCACCTCTTCCCGCAGGGTCTTCTCCAGGGCCTTGATGAGCCCCTTGTTCCTGGAACAGCCGCCGGTCACGGTGATCTTTGGCCGCACTCCCACCCGGCGGGCCAGGGTGAACACCCGTTTGGCCACGGACATCTGCACCCCGGCCGCGATGTCCGCGGGAGGATTTCTCTTGTACAAAAGGCTCACCAGCTCGCTTTCCGCGAACACGGTGCACTGGCTGGTCACAGGCACCACCCGCTTGGCCTTCAGGGAAAGCTCGGAGAACTCGTCCAACGACACGTCGAAGGTGCGCACCACGGCCTCGAAAAACCGGCCCGTGCCCGCCGCGCACTTGTCGTTCATGGCGAACTCCAGGACCGACCCGTCTTCGTTCACCGCGATGGCCTTGATGTCCTGGCCGCCAATGTCCAGGATGGTGCGTATGCCGGGGTCCGCAAAGTGCGCCCCCACCGCATGGCAGGTGATCTCCGAGATGTTCTCGTTGGCAAAGGGCACTTCGTTCCGGCCGTACCCCGTTCCCACCAGGTAGGCCACATCCTCGATCCCGGAAAGCTCCGGCACCTGCTTCACCGCCAGGTCCAGAACCTCCCGGCCGGTTTCCACCGGGTCGATCTTCGCGCGGATTAAGGCGGAGGCGGCGATGTCGCCCGCCTCGTCCAGGATCACGGCCTTGCCTGTGGTGGACCCGAGATCGCAGCCCGCAAAATATCTGGCCATCCAACAACTCCACATGGGGGGTGGCGGTGGCGCCCCGGCGTGCTTACAGGGGTTCGGCGTGCATCACGGTTTCCATGAACCGTTCCGCCTGCTCGCGGATGCCGGCAGGGGACATTACCCGGGCATCGGCGATGTCGAAATCCAGGATGAGAAGAGGGATTCCCCGCTCCCGGCACTTTTCGCGCAAAACCCCGCAGGTGGCCAGGGCGTTTTTACATCCGATTTGCCCGCCCAGCCAGATCATGTCAAGGCCGAAATACTCGTAGAGGTGAAAAAGGTCCGAAAAAAAGTTGTCCATGGGCCCCCGTGCGTGGCGGGCCATGGGGGTCTGCATGATGATCCGCGCGATTCCGCGGAGCATGGTTTCCGGGCTTTTGGTGTCGATGTACTGCTCCCGGTGGTAGGTGAGCATCTCCATGAGCAGCGCCACGCCCCACTTCTGCTCCGCCCACACGAACAGCTCCGGCATGGGCAGGGTGGGGGCGTTCCACATGGCGCACCGGAAGCGCTCGTCGGGCAGCGCGCCCCCGCGCTTCCTCAGCTTCCCGGCGATTTGGACCATCCTTTTCCAGTACTCCACGCTCTCCGGGGTTCCAGGGGAGAGCGTCATGTGCATGAGGCTGCCGAAGTAGACGGGCTCGCCCGCCATGGGTGCGGGCTTCTCCCGCATGAGGTCCCACAGCGCAGACTCGTACTCGTGGGCGGCGTTCCTGCGCTCGCACACCTCCCGCAGCCGGTCCCAGTCCATGCGGCCCTCGGTGTGCTCCTCCAAAAAGGCGATCATCTCCTTTAGCTGCACCACGAAATAGTCCACCGCCCGTTCGGAGTAGAAGCCCCAGGGGGTGTCCAGCCTGAACACCGGCACTCCGCCCAGGGCGCGGGAAATGCCCGTATACGAGGCCAGGGACGCGTCGCAGGGCATGTTGGAGGTGACGATGGCCCGGGGCTTGGGGATCTGGCCTTCCAAGGCCAGGCCCACGGTGGTCTGGTTCAAGCCGCACATGTCCGGCGGGTAACCCGCCTCCACGGCGGCGTCCAGGTACCGCTGGGCGAAGGCGATCTCCACCATGGGCCCGAGCACCGAGAGCATCTCCCCCTGCCAGGGGGCCAGGTCCATGCCGTAAAGGAGTTCGGCGGTGACCAGGTCCTCGTGGAGCACATGGCGGCCCGGCCGGGTGTAGATGTCCTCCAGGATCTTGAGCGCACCCTCCACAATGCCGGTCATGACCAGGGCGTTGGCCTCCTTGTAGGGGCCGGTGCGCGTCATGGTGGCCATCTTCAGCAAAAAGTTGGGGTTCAACAGGCGGGTCATCCACCGGTAGCGGAACAGGTCCCCCACCATGCGGAGCGGCCCCAGCCTCAACCCGCTTTTGGCCAGGTTGGCGTAGTTCTTGGCCGCGTACTTTATGTCCAGGTACCGGTCGCGCCACGTGGGGTTGGGATGGGGCGCAAGACACTCCAGGGACATGATGGACGCCCTTCAAATAACCGGTTGGTTGAGCAAGGTCTTGAAAAAAGCGGCGGAAACCGCCGCTTGAAAACACCATCCTACTCAAACCGGGGCGAAAGATCAACGGCGGAAACGTGTTCCGGCGGCCCGGGCTTGCGGAGAAAAAACACCAGGACGGCGGCCAAGAGATTCAGCCCCAGAAACACGGCGTAGGCCGCGTCGTAGGAGCCGGTGGCCCCGTAGCTGGCGCCCATGACCAGAAACCCCAGGTTCTGCAGGACCAAAAACAGGGCGATGAACCGGGAAATGGAGGTGAACGACAGCCGGCCGAACAGGTGGGCCACCATGACGGGCAACAACGCCAGCACCCCCCCCATGGAAAACCCGAACACCAGGGCGAAGGCCACGGCCCCGGCGGTGGTCTTCCAGAAAAGGGCCAACAGGAGCCCGGCCGCGTTGGCCAGAAACATGGCCAGGGCCACCCGGCGGGGATCGAACTTGTCGCACAGCGCGCCCCAGGCGTACTTGCCCGCCGCGCCCAGAAGCGCCGCGGCGCCCAGAAGCCCCATGGACAACTTGGGGGAAAGCCCGATGTCCATGAACCGGGGGGCCATCTGGCTCATGACCCCCACCACCCCGGCCATGCAGGCGGCGAAGGCCAGTCCCGTCTGCCAGAACGCGCCGGTGCGCACCACGGCGGACACCGGCCACAGCGGCTCGGGCTCCGCGGGCGGCGGCTCCCCCCTTTCCGGCCGGGGCTTTTCAGCCTCCCCGTCGGGCAGAAGGCCGTAGTCCTCGGGCCGGTCCCGCACCACCAGCAACGACAAGGGCGCCAGCAGGGCGATCATCGACGCCAGCAGGGTGAACGCGCCGGAAAGCCCCAGGGAGCGGTAGGCAAACAGGGCGATGTAGGGTACCAGCACCCCGGCCAGGGAGATGCCCATCACGGAGAGCCCCATGGCCCGGCCGCGCTTTTTCACGAACCAGTTGTTCACCGCGGTGTTGGCCACGATGCCGCAGAACGCGCCGTTGGAGAAGAACAACAGGACATACAGGCCATAGAAGGCCAAAAGGGTTTCCGCCCGGCCCAGGGCCGCGAACACGGCCGCGGACAAGGCCGCGCCTGCGGCCATGTATTTCCTCGGCCCTATGCGCATGACCAGGGTGCCATGGGCCAACTGGGCCAAAAGGCCCGCCATGCCGCCCATGGTGAGCCCAAGGTTCACCTGGGCCCGGGTGAAGCCCCGCACCTGTTCCAGGGGCTCCATGAAGGCGTTGAACACGTAGAAATGGGTGCCCGTGGCCATGAAGTTTGCCAGAAAGGCCACCGCCACCACGTACCAGCCGTAAAAGATGCGTCCGCCGCCTTTGTCCATGGACCCTGCCCCTGGTGATCCTTATGTCCCCCCCGTAGGTGTACCATCCGCGGCCCTTTGCGGCAAGCCGCAGAAAAGCGGTTGCCGGGCCGGAGCGCCGGCGGTACAATAAGAACCCACTTTCAGTAGACAACAGGATATTTGCTGATCCATCCCGGGGACAGCCGTCCCGGGGTGGCGGGGAACGGGCATGAGCAAGAAGGCAAACCGCATCTACGGAATCGACTTGGGCACCACCTACAGCTCCGTGGCCTACGTGGGCAAAAACGGAAAGCCCGAGCTGGTCCCCAACACGGAAAACGAGTTCACCACCCCCTCGGTGGTCCTGTTCGACGGCGACCGCATCCTGGTGGGCAGCAAAGCCAAGCAGGCGGCCGGGCTTCGGCCCGACGACGTGGTGAGCTTCATCAAACGCTCCATGGGCGAAGCGGACTTTCTGTTCTATTACCAGGACGTGATCTACCGGCCCGAGGAGATCTCCAGTTTCCTGCTCCGCAAGCTGGCCTGGGACGTGGAACAGGTGACGGGCGAAAAAATGACCGACGTGGTCATCACCTGTCCGGCCTACTTCGGCATCAACGAGCGCGAGGCCACGCGCTTAGCCGGCGAAATCGCGGGGTTGAACGTCCGCCAGATCATCAACGAACCCACGGCCGCGGCCATCGCCTACGGCAGCACCGAGGCCGAGGACGACCGGGTGGTCCTGGTCTACGACCTCGGCGGCGGCACCTTCGACATCACCATGATCCACGTGGGCGCCGACGCCATCCGGGTCATCTGCACCGGAGGCGACCACAACCTGGGGGGCAAGGACTGGGACGACCGCATCATCGCCTGGCTGGTGGAGCAGTACCAGGAAAAGACCGGCACCAGAGAGGACATCCTGGAAAACCCCACCACCTGGCAGCACCTCCAGTTCGCCGCCGAGGATGCCAAAAAAGCCCTCTCCGCCGAGGAGTCCGTCACCCTGCCCGTGGAGCACGAGGGCAATTCCGTGGAGGTGACCATCTCCCGCGAAAAGTTCGAGCAGCTCACCGAGGACCTGTTGACCCGCACCATGTCCCTGGTGGCCGACACCATGGAGCAGGCCAAAAAGAAGGCCGTTGACAAAGTGGACGAGATTATCCTGGTGGGCGGCTCCACCCGCATGCCCCAGGTCGGCAAACGCCTCTTGGCCGAGTTCGGCATGCGGCCCATGATGTTCGACCCGGAAAAGGCCGTGGCCAAGGGCGCGGCCATCTACGCCTGGAAGCTGGCCATGAACGATTCCTTGGTCCAGCGGGTGGCGGAAAAGAACCAGAAAACCGCCGAGGAGGTGGCGTCCCGGCTGAATTTCGACAGCGAGAAGGTCCGGGCGGCCATGCGCAAGCTGGCCATGGACATGGGCTATGAGTCCATGGACCGATCCATGGTCTCCATCCAGGACGTAAGCTCCAAGAGCTTCGGCGTGGTGGTGGGCAACGAGGACGGCGGCGAAGACGTGTACAACGTCATCCTGAGAAACACCGCCGTGCCCGTAAAAGCATCGGATACCTTCTACACCCAGGGCGAGGACCAGCGCCGGGTGGACGTGCGCATCGCGGAGAACGAATCCTCCGAGGAGCGGGTGGACCTCGCCTCCGCCGTGGAGATCGGCACAGCCGTGCTCCATCTGCCCCCGGGGCTCCCGGCCCGGTCCCCGGTGGAGATCACCTTCAACTTGAACCACGAGGGCAGGCTCAAGATCCAGGCCCAGGAAACCCTGGAGGGCCGCACCGTGGAAGTGACCATCGAGACCAATTCCGTGATGAGCGGCGAGGAACTGGAGGAGGCCAAGCGCCGCTCCAAGGACATCGCCGTTCATTAGCCCGGATTATTCATGAGAAATTTTGCCCTAACCCGAATTATTCGTGAATAATCCGGGCTAAATGCCGTGAACGAACCCGCCCCCGAAACCGTCCTCGTGCGCGAGGTGGGCCCGCGGGACGGGTTCCAGTCCCTGGCCGGGGTGCTTCCCACCGCGGCCAAGGCGCGCGCCATATCCTGCCTGGCCGCCGCCGGGTGTTCCCACGTCCAGGCGGCAAGCTTCGTGCACCCCGAAAAAGTCCCCCAGATGGCCGACGCGGCCGAGCTTTTCGCCCTGCTCCCCAAGGATTCCGAAACCGTTTTTTCCGCCCTGGCGCTGAACCCCCATGGCATGGAGCGGGCCATGGCCTCCGGGGTGGGCCTGGTGGAGGCCAGCGTTTCCGCCTCCGACGCCCACGGCCGGAAAAACGCGGGCATGGAGCTTTCCGACGCCCTGAAAAGCATGAAGCGCATGGCCGCCCTGGCCCAAAAGGGCGGGGTGGTGCTGTGGGCCGGCCTGCAGTGCGCGTTCGGGTACCAGCGAGCCGGGGACGTTTCCCCCGCCCAGGTGGGCAAGATCGCTTCCACGCTTCTGGATGCCGGGGCCGAGGTGCTGGTCCTGGCGGACACCTCCGGACTGGGGACGCCGGATGCGGTGGAGGCGGTCTTAGAGACGGTTTGCGTCTCCTGGCCCGTAGACCGGCTGCTTTTGCACCTCCATGACTCCCGCGGCCAGGCCATGGCCAACCTGGACAGGGGACTTGCGCTGGGGATCCGGCGGTTCGACGCCTCCCTGGGCGGTCTGGGCGGCTGCCCGTTCCTGCCCGGCGCGCCGGGAAACCTTCCCACCCAGGCGGTGGTGCGGGCGCTTGGAAGCCGGGGAATTGCCACGGGCATCGACGCGGAAGCGGTGGAGCGCTGCTTCGAGGAACTCGTTCCCCTGCTGAAGAAGATGGAGACGGGATAGGCTAGCCCAGGAACTCCCGGATCTTTTCCACGGCCTCCTCCGGAGAGGAGGCGGCCGCCAAAAGCCCCGGCGCGGCCTGGGCGGCCACCGCCGGGCCGGGATCGTTTTCCAGGAGCACCAGGGGCCTTCGCAACTTCACGGCCAGGGCGATCTCCGAAAGGGTGCCCGCGCCGCCGGCCATGGCCACGACCACGTCCGAGGAAAGCACGTTCACCGCGTTTCTGGCCGCGCCCATGCAGGTGTAGACCGGCACGTCCACCCATCGGCTGGCCCCCTCCTCCGGGCCCCCGGGCAAGATCCCCACCACCAGGCCCCCGGCCCGCGACGCCCCCCGGGCGCTGGCCTCCATGACCCCGGCGGGCCGGCCCCCATTCAAAAGCACCCACCCGTTTTCCGCGATGAGCCTGCCCAGTGTCTCGGCGGCTTCCAGCACCCTTGGCGAACCTTCGCCGCCCCCCATGACGCCGATGACGACCTTTCCCATGAATGGCCCTTTCCACCAACAAAAAAGGGCGGCCCGTGCGGGCCGCCCTGGATATGCCTCGGCATGAAACGGGCCTTATTTGGCGTGGCACTCCGTGCAGGAGGCGGGGGCTCCGCCGTCCCGGGCGCCGCGCACGCCCTTTTCCTTGTTGTATTTCTTGTGGCAATCGATGCAGTTCATGTGGACGGCTTCCACGTAGTACTCCAGCTGCTTGGCCCGGCGCTCGGCCGGGGACAGTCCGCGCAGTCCGCGCTTCTCTTCCCTGGGCATGTCGCTGGCCTTTTCGTGGCAGGAGATGCAGGGCTTCACGCAGTCGCCTTCCTTCAGGCTGAGCGGCTCGCCCTTGTCATTGTGGTGGCACTCCCCGCAGGCCTCGCCGTACTCGGCATGATGCTTCTTGTGGGAAAACTCCACGATGGGCTTGGTGTGTTCCTTGACGGCCGCGTTTTCCATGGTGATGGTATCCGGCGATTCGCAGGCCGCCCACAGGGAATGCCCGGCGAAAAGGACCGCCGCGGCACAGGCGGCGACGAGGATCAGCGTTCTTTTTTTCATGGTTGGTGCTCCTTTTTTCAAAACCTTCCCGTTTATCTTCCCGCGCAACCGTGCGCATGTCTTCGCATGCCCCCTCTACCAGACCATCCCATCAAAGTCAACGGGCAAAACCCCCGGGCTTTTTTCGCACCATGGCCAGGGCCATGGAAAGGAGCATCTTGAACACGTAATACAGCGGAACCAGGCCCCGGTGCATGGAGCCGGCGTCCGGCGCGGGGTTCATGCGCACGGGCACCTCCCGGATGACCAGTCCGGCCCGGGAAAGGAGGATCAGCACGTCCGCGTCGGGAAAATCCGGCGGGAAATGCCCGGCGGCGAAAAGCTCCATGGCCCGGCGGTTCAAGGCCTGGAACCCGGAAGTGGGGTCGGTCACCCTTTGTCCGGTGTACAGGGAGGCCAGCCATCCGAACAGCAGCATGCCCGCACGCCGCATGCGCGGAGTGCGGTAGCCGCCCCTCTCCAGGAACCGGGAGCCCACCACGAGGTCCGCCCGGCCCGAGGCCAAAGGCTCCAACAGCCGGGGAAGAAAGGCGGGGTCGTGCTGGCCGTCGCCGTCCACCAGCACCGCGGCGGAAAACCCGTGGGACAGGGCGTAGAGAAACCCCGTTTCCAGCGCCGCGCCGTAGCCCAGGTTGAAGGGATGGGACACCACCGCCGCCCCGGCCCGCCGCGCCAGGCCCGCGGTGGCGTCGGCGCTTCCGTCGTCCACCACCAGCACCCTTGCGCGGGGAAGCACCCGGAGGACGCCACGCACCACCTCGGCCACGGTCTTCTCCTCGTTGTACGCGGGCACGATGGCCAGGATCGGTTCCACGGGCGCGTCCAGGAAAATGTTTTATGCAACGAAAAATTCTGGTAGTTTCAACCAGGACTTATACCATCCCCACCCTCCAACATCCACCAGGGGACCGCCCATGACCCCGCACCAGAAGTTTTTCGCCCTGTTGGCGGGCGCAAGCCTGTTCACCCTGATCCTGTCTTTGGTTTACCGGCGCAGGCTCAGGGAGGAATACTCGTGGCTATGGCTGGCCGCGGGCTTCGGACTCATCGTGGTGGTGCTGTGGCGCGGCATGCTGGAGGCCCTAACCCACCTCATCGGCGCGGTCCTTCCCACCACCACCCTGTTCATCATCAGCATCTTGTTCCTGGTTTTGATCAACATCCACTTCTCCACCAAGATCTCCGCCCTCACCGACCAGGTGCGCATCCTGGCCCAGCAGCTGGCGCTTCTGCGGGAAGAGCAGCAAAGCGCACGAGAGCCGGGGGAAGCAGCAGAAGAAGAGCCGCCTGCACCCGGCGGCGCCCTATCCTAACCCGGATTATTCATGAACAATTTTTCCCGAGATCG
>JAFDHW010000070.1 GCA_019308705.1 Deltaproteobacteria bacterium | reverse complement strand
GGACCCCTTCGCAAGGGGAAAGGGAACAAAAGCGAACAGGGAACCCGGATGGCTGTCCGTGAACAGCAGCACACCCCGGTCCCCGAGAAGCGCCGCGGCCTCCCAGTTGCGGGGGCCGGAAGGATCGGCGTCGGCCAGGTACACGGCGGGCAAATCCGCAGGCTCCACCCTCGGGCCATGGACCTCCAATTGGACCAGGCGCTCCACCACTTCCCTGGAAAGCCCCGGGGGATGGGGCCAGGGATCCGCCTCGGGCGAAAGCTTTTTCCGGTGCTCGGGGTACAGGTAGTTCACCGCCCAGAACACCCCGTCCCCGCCCGGAGCCGTGGCATCGGTGAGCCGGTATTCCAGGGGGGACATGGAAAGGGTGCGGACGACTTCGGGTGGTGTGGTTTGCGTACCGGAAGACAGGACCCAGGCCGTGGGGTCAGGGTTCACCCCTCTTCCGTTGGCTTCGTAAAAGAGCACGGCGACGCCGCCCGTGCAAACCGCGGCCTCGCAAGAGAAATTGGGCACCTGCGCCGGCAGGGGGATTTCCACGGAAGGCGGGTACACCTCCATGCGCCGGGCGGCGAGGTCCAGGCGGCCGGAGAGCACGTAGGAACGCATGAACCCGGAATCCCTGGCCTCCACCGCCAGCCAGGTCCTGTCCTGGTCAAAGCACACGGCCTCGTAGCCCTCGAACCCGGGGACGGCCTCCCGAGCCTTTCCGTCGTCCAGGGCAATGGGAAAGGGGTGGACCGTGCCCGGGGGGGTTGTTTCCAGGGCCGCCAGGACATCCGCCCTGTCCAGGCCGAACAGCCTGTTGCCCAGGCGGCCCGGGTACTGGGGAACCAGCACCAGGGTGTTCCCGCACCACTCCATGGAGGAAACCTCCGCCCGGGCCCTGGAAAGGGGGCCGTCAACCGGGATCACCACCGGCCGGGAGGTCCGGGACCGGTAATCCCGCCTCTTGTCTTCCGCCCCTGAGGAAACCACGCGGCCGAGGAAATCCTTCACGCCCAGCCGGTAGGCCGGGGTGAGGCAGGACCCGCCGTTGTGACCGCCGGAGGTCCTCACCAGCCTGCCCCGCCCCTCGGTTTTCGCAAGCAGCCTGGGGGCGTGGGAAAAGGGCACCACCTCGTCGGCCGGGGAGTGGAGGATGAGCACCGGGCAGCGGGTCTTTTCCAGGGAGGCGGCCGTGTCGTAGGAGTAGCCCAAAAGCATCCAGCCGCGCACCCACCCCAAGTGGTGACGGGCCACGTCCTCCAGGGTATAGAAGGCGGAATCCAGGATCAGGCCGCCGGGGTTCACCTCCGAGGCCAGCCTGGCCGCGACGGCGCCCCCCAAGGAGCGTCCCAGGATGATGGTGCGCCGCGGCGGCGCGCCCCTTGAGAGCAGAAGATCCCAGGCGGCCCTGGCGTCCGTGTAGGTGCCCTTTTCCGACGGCCGGCCGCTGCTTCGGCCAAAACCCCGGTAGTCGAACAAAAACACGGAGCAGCCCAGGTGGTGGTAGAGCAGGACCAGATCGCGGCGGTGGGAGATGTTGCCCGCGTTGCCGTGGCAGAACAAAAGCACGGCCAGGGGGTTTGGCGCGGGAATCCACCATGCGTGGAGCTTCTCCCCGTCCGGAGTGGAAAAGAACATCTCCTCGTAGGAAAGCCCCCAGTCGGCCGGGGTGGATTCCAGGGCCTCTTCCGGGTGGTAGACGGCCGATGGCACGCAGTGGCAGAAGAGCAGACAAAAACCAGCCGGAACGAGCACCCAGAAAACCGCGCGGCGCCTGAAGGCGGTCCTGGCCACGGTCCTTTCCCCCCTGTTCAAAAGTAGATGTTTACGGCCAGGCCGGCCTCGGTGGCGGAGTAGCCGTGGGAATCCACGGCCCTCACCGAGCCCTGGACCGCGTGGCGCTGGGACAGGTGCACCTGGGCGTCCAGCCCGATCACGGCCCGGTCGTGCTTGTCGCCCACGGCAAAGTGGGTGTACTGGGCGCAGGCGTGGACGGAAAGCCTATCGTGGGGCTGGAGAAGCAGGCCCGCGCGCAGGGCCGGACCCAGGGCGTGGGATCGCTCCAGCCCTTCGGAGGCCGCGGCCTCTGCCAGGACGAACCCGTAGACCGTGGCAGGCCCCAGGCGAAGCGCCTTGCCGCCGCCGAGTTCCAGTACGCCGGCCAGGGAATCCCCGCCGCCGGAGTCCAGCCGCTGTTCCAGGGCCACCCGGGCCATCCAGCTCATGGGGGAAAACAGGCCGTCCACGGGCGCGACGGAAACGATGTTCACCGCATCCAGCCGGTGGACCTCCCAGTTCATGGTTTCCGCGGACATGCGCAGGACAAGGTCCCCGAAAAAGATCTGGGCTCCGGTGGCGTAGCCGTCCGGGTCGTCCACCAGGCCGTGGTAGGCGGGCCTCAGGCGCACCAAGACGTAAGAATCGCCGTCGCGGGCCATGGCCCCCGCCGCGAACAGGGCGGACAGGTGGCCGTCCTCGGGCGGGGCCGGGGGCTCGGCTTCCTCCACCGGGTTCGGGGCCGGCCCCAGCTTGGAGCGGGCCGTGAGGATGCGGATGTACCGGCCCTTGTAGTCCTGTTTTTCCACCTGCCGGCTGATGAGGAAGTACTGCAGGGTTTCGGCGGCGTAGTCCAAGGCCAGGGCACGGGTTTGTTCGTCCAGCCCGGACTGGGCCAGGGCCTCGGGCTCCTTGTCCCCCCGGGCCACGGCCCGGGCCAGGGCACGGGCCTTTTCCGGCAGCGCGGCGGCCATCCGGCGCATGGTGGTTTCCTTGGAGGGCCGAAACGTCCGCTCCTCGACCAGGCCGTTTTCCATGGCGAGCCGGATGGTGTCCGTGGGGATGACCCACGGCCCGGTCTGCTTTTCCAGGGAAAGCCCGGGCCGGGCCGCGTCCAAAAGGTACAACAGCGCGTGGGAGCAGTTTTCGTCGAAAAAGAAGTAGTCCGAATAGATCTTGTCCAGTTCCCACAAATGGTCCAGCAGGCGGCGGATTTCCACCTCCGTGAGGTTCAGGGAATACTCCCAGATGTCGCGCCGGGAAACGTGGCTGTATTCCTGGATCTTCTCGTAATAGGGCTGCATGGAAAAATAGCCCTGGTACAGGCCGAACACGCCCTTGAACGCGTAGGAGGGGCCGAAGGTCTCGTTGGTCACCGCGGCGTAGTTCACAGCCTGGGCCACCAGGTCGCTGGTATTTTGCGACCGGATGATGAGCAGGGTGTGGCCGAACATGGAGGCCGGGCTGTTGATGTAGGCCGCGGGAAAGGACAAGCTCACGGACTCCGGGGCCAGGCGCTTTATCCTTTCCTCGTAGGGCTCGCACACGGGCACGGGCAGTTTGCCGGTGTCGATGGCCAGCTTTTCCACCAGCCACCGGGTGCGGGCCGGGAACCGGCACACGGTGTGGAGCCTGGGCGCTTCCGGGGTGGGGGGATCGAACAGCGCCTCCACGGTGAGCAGAAGCTCGGCCTTGGGGTCTGTCTTGCCGTTTTCGTGGAGAAAAAAGTCCGGGTCGTCCACCCGGCTCACCATGCCCAGGGGGGTGGGCCGGTAGTGGCCCAAAGTCAGCCAGTAGGGGTCTTCCCACAGGCGCATCTCTTCCGCGCGGGCGATGAGCCCCTGGGCGTATTCCCCCCCGAAGCCGGCTATGGCCGCCGGACACAAAAGGAGGAAAAAAAGGGGGAAGCAGATCAAAACGACCTGCCCCCCCTTGATGTGAAACCGGTCTGTCAGGATGCTGCCAACCTTACAGGACGGCGTCCATGTTCGCCACCACCTGCAGGGAGGTCACCTGCTCGGAGGTGTAGATGCTGGAGAAATTGCTCTGCAGGGTGCTGTACAGGGCGGGACGGTCGGCTTCGGGCACGCCCATCAGGGCGGCCAGGGTGTCCAGGTACTCGCCCTCGCCTCGGGCCATGTCGGCGGCCAGGTGGTCCATGTTGTCGGCCACGAAGCGCTGCACCTGCTCGTTATAGACCAGGTTGTCCGGTTTTTCGCACTGCAGGGTGCCGGAGGTGATGCCGAAGAACTGGTTGCAGAGGATGCCGTTGGTGGTGACCGCCAGGGTCTGGGAAACCAGGCTGTCGTTATTTTCCATAATCATGGAGCCCACGCCGCAGCCGTAATTCATCTGGCCGGCAAAGCCCGCGCTAGCCAGGAACATGGCCGCCATGATCACCGTCGTCACCATCGTCGCTTTCTTCATGCTCGTTCCCTCCCGTTGAATGTTCCCTCGAGTTTCCTCCCAAAAAACTGCCTCAACACCCTCAGCATAGGTATCATGTTTCAAAGGCAAAAATCAACACGCTTTCCCCGGGGTCAGTGGGGCCGCATGGTTACGGTGGAACGGATGGAAACACCCAGATTTCCGGTAAATTCTCCCAGGTCCTGGCCTCTTTCCGGCCGGCCCAGCTCGGGCTTGGCGTAAAAGGAGATGTTTCCTTCCGCCTGGTAGTTGATCGTGGGCAGCAGGTCGGACAGGGAGGTGGCGCCGCCGGAAAGCGCGGCGTTCCGGAGGTTGCCCCAATGGGAGGTGTCCATGGTGGTGGTGCTCTTCAACCCGGAAAAGTCGTAGCTTACGCCCATGACGCCGCCCGTGGCGCTGTTGAAGATCTCCCCGGCCACGGCCAGGGGATTGAACCCTCCCTGGGAGCCTTCCGCGGCAACGCCTCCCGCGTCGGACAAAAGCTGGCTGAAATCCTCCCACCCTCCCACGGCCGGCATGTTGGAGTATTGGGCGGCCACCTCGGAACGCACGCAGCGGGGCACGTCCGTGCGGACGGCGGTCCTGGCGGAACCCCTCTCCCGCGCCGCGCTCCTGGCCAACGCCATGCGGGGACTGTCGTCCGGGTGGATCTGACCGCAGACTTCCTCCAGGTCCGCGTCCGAGCACTCGGTGAGCCCCTCCAGGCCGCCGAAACCGATGGCCAGGAGGGGAAGCCCAAAAAGAAGCACCAGGAGGGTCGCGGTGCGGCTTGGTTTCATTGCGCACCCTCCCCTTCACCGGCCCGGGCCCTGCCGGAAAGCTTGGACAGGAGCCTTTGCGCGGACTGGTTGCCCCGGTCCGCGGCCTTTTGCAGCCAGAAAAGGCCCTGCCGGCCATCCTGCCGCACGCCCTCGCCCTTGATGTACATGAGCCCCAGGTTGGCCATGGCCAGGTGGTTGCCGGCCTCGGCGGCGCGGGTGTACCAATGGAAGGCTAAGGCGTTGTCCTTTTCCACGCCACGGCCCTTCCTGTACATCCACCCCAGGTTGTTCATGGCCGAGGGGTCGCCGGATTCCGCGCCCCGGGCAAACCACTGGACCGCCTTTTTATCGTCCGCGGCCACGCCCACGCCGTCGCGGTACATGACGCCCAGGTTGTCCATGGCCGAAGCCTCGCCCTTGAAGGCCGCGCGGCCGAACCACAGCACGGCGCGGGAATAGTCCCTCGGCACGCCCTGGCCGGTTTCATACATGTAGGCCAGGTTGTTCATGGCCGTGGGGTTTCCGGCCATGGCGGCCCGGTAGTACCACAGGGCCGCCTGTTCCAGGTTGCGCCCGCACCCCGCGCCTTTGCGCAGCAGGTTGGCCAGGTTGTTCATGGCCACGGGATTGCCCTTTTCCGCGGCCTTTTTGTACCAGTGCGCGGCCTTTTCAAGGTCCTTTTCCACCCCCCGGCCGTGCTCGTACATCCAGCCCAGGTTGTTCATGGCCCCGGCGTTGCCGCCCTCGGCCGCGCGGGTGAACCAGTACACCGCCTTTTCGTTGTCCTGTTCCGTGCCCAAACCGGCCTGGTGCATGCATCCCAGGTTGGCCATGGCGAGCACCTTGCCCTTTTGGGCGGCCCGGGTGTACCAGGCCAGAGCCTGGGAGAGGTCCCTGGGCACGCCCCGGCCGTTCTCATACATCCAGCCCAGGTAGTTCATGGCGTCCGGGTTGCCGGAATCCGCCGCCTGGCGGAACAGGTTGGCCGCGGCCAGGTCGTCCTGGGAGACTCCCCGCCCGGTCTGGTACAGGACGCCCAGGTTGTACATGGCCCCGGCGTTGCCCAGGGCGGCCGCCCGTTCGTACCACTGTACCGCCGCGGACAGATCCTGGGCCGTGCCCCTGCCCTGCTCCAGCATCCAGCCCAGATTCTTCATGGCGTTGGCGTGGCCCCGGTCCGCGGCCCTGGCGTACCAGCGGACCGCCTGGGAGAGATCCCGCTTCACACCCCGGCCGGTTTCGTACATCATGCCTAGGTTGTTCATGGCGTTTTCCTCGCCCTTGTTGGCGGCCATGAAATACCAGTCCACGGCCCGGGCAAGGTCCTTGTCCGTGCCCCGGCCGGTCTCGCACATCCAGCCCAGGTTGAACATGGCCTGGGGATGGCCTTTTTTCGCGGCGCGCTCGTACCACTGCACGGCCAGTTTTTCGTCCCTTTGGCCGGCCACGCCCTTTTCCGCCATGTAGCCCAGGTTCAGCATGCCCGCCGCGTCGCCGGCTTCGGCCGCCTTTTTGTACCACTCCCGGGCTGCGGCCGTGTCCCGATCCCCCCCCACGCCGTGATGGAGCATCCAGCCCAGGTTGCCCATGGAAAGCGCGTCGCCGGCACGGGCCGCTTTTTCGTACAGGCCGCGGGCGGTTGCCGGGTCCCGGTCCACGGCCAGGCCGTCCTGGAACGCGGAGGCCAAAAGAAACATGGCCCGCGGGTCGGTTTTCGCGAGGCGCTTTACCTCCTCGATAACCGAGGCCGCCAGGTTTTGAGCCGCTTCAGGGTCGGCGTCGAATCCACTCCGACCGCCGTGCAGGCAACGCGCCACCCACATGGCCGCCAGGGGATGGCCGGCCTCCCGGGCCGCCAGGAACAGCTCCCTGGCCTCGGCGTAGTCCACATGCCTCCCCAGGCCGCTGTAGGCGGCCAGCGCCTGGGAGAACGCCTCCTCCCCGGGCGGCGGCTGGGCCGTGGATACGCCCGCCCAGGCCAAAAGGGCCAGGATCGCGCACAGGCACGCAAACCGTTTCATGGCTCCATCCTCGGAAAAGGGTTATGCGGGGTGAAAACCTTCCACAACGCGGGCGGCAACGGTCTGGTCCCCGGTTTCCGCCCAGGCCGTGAGAAACCCGGCCAGCTCGCCCAGCACCCGCCGGGCGTGGGCCTCGCCGGTCCACAACACGTAGGGGCCGGGGTTGCAGTCCAGAAGGACCAGGCCGCCATCCGGCGTGCGTACCGCGTCCCAGGCGGCCCACAAAAGGCCCATCCTCTGCGTGGCTTCCAGCAAGGCGGACGCGGTCCCGGGCGGGAGGTCCGCCTTGGCCACGGTGCGCTTTCCGGTGCGGGAATCCACTCCCCGGCCGCGAACCGCAAGGGCCAGGACCAGCTTTCCCGCCACCATGTGGGCCCGGATCACTTCGCCCTGCACCCGCTCCTGGAGCAACGCCGGGCACAGGACCAGGTCCGCGGCCTTGAGCCCGCCGGGCCGGACGGCCCTGGTGGAGCCCACCCCGGCCAGGGGCTTGATCACCGCGTCCGGCGTTTCCGCCAGGAATCGTTCCACGGCCGCAAGGTCGCTGGCGCACAGGGTTTTGGGCACGGAAAAGCCCCACGCGGAAAGCTTTTCGTAGAACCCGGCCTTGGCCTCGTGGTCCGCCCAGGCGCCGCCGGGAGGGTTCACCACCGGCATGCCCCGGTCCCGGGCCATGCCCAGAAAGGCCCGCACCGCGGACTGGCGCTCCCGCTCTTGCAGGAACCGGGCCGCGGCCTTGAGGTGGACGGCCGGGGACCGCACCGGCGCCACGCCCGGCGGCGTGCCCAGGGCCGTGCACACCACGTGGACGGCGCCCACGGCGGAAAAATCCACGCCGCCCCAGCACAGGCGGCCGTTGCCCGCGGCCATGCCCTGGGAGCCGTCCGCCCGTGCGTCGCACGTGACAACGCGGCCTCCCCGAAGGATGATCTCCCGCTCCAGGGCCATGGCCTGGGGATGGCCCGGAGTGGCGAACAGGGCGACCAGCGGAGGCGGCATGGCAGCGCCAGAAGGATCTTACGAAGACGTGGGGATGGACCCCACCGAGGTGTTGTCCGCCGCGCCCGCCGGGTCTGTGGCGGATTCCATGGCGATAGGGTCTGCGGACGCCAGGCCGCCCGGATTCTGGGCGTCCCCCGAACCCGCCAGGCCGCCGTTGTCTGCGCCCGTCTTGTCCGAAGCCCGGGTTCCCACCAAGGAACTCTCGTCGTCAAAAGGCATGGGGCCTCCCATCGTGCAGGGAAAAAGGGCCGGCGCAACTGGCCGGATTATTCACGAAACCGGTTTTTGGTGTCGCCGGAAATGGGGGTGAAAAGCGAACCCGCACCCCACCGCGCTTTCAGCCGCGCGGAAACGCGGCGAGCCCGGAGGATGAGAAATTTCGCTGGAACAGGACAGATCAGGGGGCAAAATTTCCCACGAACAAATCGGGTTAGCTGGCCGTGGGGATGGAGCCCACGGAGGTGTTGTCCGCCAGGCCGTCTCCCGTGGCTCCGGACATGGCGAGGTCGTCCGCCCCGCCCAGGCCGCCGGAGGGTTCCATGGCAATGGAGCCCGGGTCCATTTCCACGTAGCCGGGCGCGTCGCCGCCCATCTTGTCCGACGCGCTGGTTCCCACCATGGCGCTCTTCTCGTCAAATCCCATCGCTCGCCTCCAGGGGTGTGTTTGGGCTGTAAGTTTCCTCCCAAATTATCTGCAGGGGCATAAAAATTCAAGGTGTTTCAGGGATTGGGTTCGTGTTTGCGCCGTTCAAAGGCGAACAGGTCCGCCAGCATGCGCGAGACGGCCAGGACCGGGCGCGTTGCGGGCCCAAGCGGCTGCCGGTCCCCTGGTGGCGCGCCGGCCAGGGACCGGGCCAGCTCACGCGCCAGAAGGTCCTGGTACGGGCCGGGGAGGTCCCGGAACAAGGGGTCGCAGTCCAGGTCGTAGACCCACGCCCTGCCCTCTTCCATCACCACGTGGGCCAGCACCAGGGGAATCCCGGAAGCCCGGTACAGGCGCGAAAACTCTTCTTCCAGGCCGTGGGAGGTTTCCTCGTACAAGATCTCCAGCCGCTCCGGCGGGCCGGGGTGGGCGCGCTTGTATCCCAGCACGGCAAGGGGC
>JAFDHW010000069.1 GCA_019308705.1 Deltaproteobacteria bacterium | reverse complement strand
GATTGAAAATAACGAAAAATTCGATCTCGGGCAAAATTGCTCATGAATAATCCGGGCTACATGAACGAGGGCCTGCGCGCCATCATGAACCAGGGGGCGGGGTTTTCCGACCTCCTTGTCCCTGCCGGGGTGCTGGCGGGAATCTCCCTGGTGTTCCTTCTCGCCGGCTCCCGGATGTTCAAATGGAACTAGCCCGAATGGTTGGTGTTAATGGTTGATTGGCGGATGGTTGGAAAATACGCCCCGCTTTTTTTGAAGGAATTTTGACGTTGGCGGGATCTTCACCCTTCGGGCTTGTGAATAATCCGGGATAGAAAAGCCCCTGGTTTGCACGAACGGTCCCTTGGGGTATACTTCCGCAACGTTTCCAGCAGCCAGGACAATGCGTCATGATCCAGCCCGTCATCCTTGCGGGGGGCTCCGGGACCCGGCTGTGGCCGCTTTCCCGGGACCAGTATCCCAAGCAGCTTCTGCGCCTCTACGGCGGCCGTACCATGCTCCAGCATACCCTGGCCCGCCTGGCCGGGGTTAGCGCGGAGCCGCCGGTGATCATCGCCAACAAAACCCACCGGTTCTTCGTGGCCGAACAGGTGCGCCAGGTGGGGGCCGAGGCGGTCATCATCCTGGAGCCCGAGGGCAAAAACACCGCCCCGGCCGTGGCCGTGGCCGCCCTGCGCGCCAGGGCCACGGGCCAAGACCCCGTGCTGTTCGTGCTTCCCGCGGACCACTACATCCGGGACCAGAAGGCCTTCGACCAGGCCGTCAAGAAAGGCGAAACCCTGGCGGAGCAAGGCTACTGCGTCACCTTCGGCATCGTGTGCGGGTGGCCGGAAACCGGCTACGGGTACATCAAAAAAGGCGCGCCCATAGGCGGCGAGGGCTTCGCCATGGCGGGCTTCTTTGAAAAACCCGACAAAGCCGCGGCCAAGGCCTACGTGGATTCCGGGGAGTTTTTCTGGAACTCGGGCATGTTCCTTTTCAAGGCCTCGGTGGCGGAAAAGGAGCTTGCCGCCCACGCGCCGGAGATTCTTTCCGCCTGCAGGGAGGCGCTCAACAAGGGCCGGGAGGACCTGGACTTCTTCCGCCTGGACGCCGGGGCTTTCGCCGCCTGTCCGTCGGATTCCGTGGACTACGCGGTCATGGAAAAGACGGACGCCGGCGCGATGGTGGCCCTGGACGCGGGGTGGAGCGACCTGGGCTCCTGGGAAGCCCTGTGGAGGGTGAACAAGAAGGACGAGGCGGGCAACGTGGTTTCCGGCGAGGTGTTTTTGCACGACACCAGGGACAGCTTTTTGCGTGCGGAAAGCCGCTTGCTGGCCGCGGTGGGACTTTCCGGCCACATCGTGGTGGAAACCGCGGACGCCGTGCTGGTGGCCCCCAGGGAGCGCGTCCAGGACGTGCGCCACATCGTGGACCGCCTCCGCGCCGAGGGTCGGGGCGAAACCATCAACCACCGCAAGGTGTACCGCCCCTGGGGCTCCTACGAGACCCTCCAGCAGGGCGACCGGTTCCAGGTGAAGCTCATCACCGTCAAGCCCGGGGCCCGGCTGTCCCTGCAAAAGCACTTCCACCGGGCCGAGCACTGGATCGTGGTCCGGGGCACCGCCCTGGTCACCCGCGGCGACGAGTCCCTCACCTTGAAGGAGGACGAGTCCGTATACATCCCCCTGGGGTCCGCCCACCGCCTGGAAAACCCGGGCAAGATCCCCCTGGAGCTCATCGAGGTGCAGTCCGGCGCGTACCTGGGCGAGGACGACATCCAGCGCTTCGTGGACGACTACGGCCGATAGGCCGCTTCCCAAAACGACCAACCCGGATTATTCACGGGCCCGAAGGGTGAATCATTCGCGCTGCGGAAAAGCTTGTGCCGGTTCTACCTGATCCCCAACAGCGCCCGGGCGTTTTCCCCCAAAATGGCCTCCTGCTGGGCCGCGGAAAGATCCGTGGACTCCAGTTCCTTCCAGTAGCGCCTGGCCTTCAGGAGCGGATAATCCGTGCCGAACAGCACCTTGGACGGCCCCACGATGGCGCAGGCCACGGACCAGATGCGCGGGTCGTACAAAAAGGGGCTTGCCGCGGTGTCCAGCCAGGCGTTCCTCATGGCGTCCTTGGCCAGGCGCTTCAGCAGGTGGAAGAAGAAGATTCCCCCGCCCCAATGGGCCAGCACAATGCGGTTTTCCGGGTACCGGAAAAGGAGGTTCCACACCTGGTCCGGGGTCACGGGCGTCTTGCCCGGATACACGTGCCCCACCGGCTCGTTCACGTGGATCAACACCGGCGCGTTGCCGTGCGCCCGGGCCACCTCCATCACCGGGTCCAGGGCCTTTAGGCCCTCCTCGTCGATGCCGGATTTGTACAGCGCAAGCTCCCCAAGCCCCTTGGCCCCGGCGGAAAGGCACCGCTCCGCCTCCTTCGCCGCGTCCGGGTGCAGCACGTCGAAGCAGGCCAGGGGATAAAGCCGGTCCGGGTGCGCCGCCGCCTTCTCCAATATGTAATCGTTGTGCCGCTGAAAAAGCTTCTTGCTCAGCCAGGGAAACCCGAACACCACCGAGGCGTGCACCCCGTCGGCGTCCATGTCCCGCAAAATGTCCGCCGCCCCGGCAAGGGGGCTCTTGTCCGAGTCGTACAAAAGCTGGAACGCGGGCTCGCCGGAAAAAAACCGCCCACGCTCCTCGCGGATCTCCCTGGGAAACAGATGGGTATGGAAATCAATGATCATGATGGATAGGCAGGGGAAACCGTTTTGGAAAAAATTCCCCCTTTGTCCTCTTCTCTTTTCCAGGCACCTCAAAAAACCTTTTTGCACAGCGCTCCAAGCTCTCCCAGGTTTTCGCACACGTGGATGCCGGCGGCTTTCATGGCGGAAACCTTGGCCTGGGCCGTGCCCGAAGAGCCGGAAATGATGGCCCCGGCGTGGCCCATTCTCCGGCCGGGGGGAGCGGTGAGGCCGGCCACGAAGCCCACCACGGGCTTTTTCACATTGGCCTGGATGAACGCCGCGGCGTCTTCTTCCGCATTGCCGCCGATCTCGCCCACCATGACCAAGGCCTGGGTGTCCGGATCCTTGTTGAAGGCGTCTATACAGTCGATGAAGTTGGTGCCGTTCACCGGGTCGCCGCCGATGCCGATGCAGGTGGTCTGGCCCAGGCCCGCCTTGGTGAGCTGGTCCACCACTTCGTAGGTGAGCGTGCCGGAGCGCGAAACCACGCCCACCGGGCCGCCCGGCTTGTGGATGAACCCCGGCATGATCCCGGCCTTGCACTCGCCCGGGGTGATGATTCCCGGGCAGTTGGGGCCTATCAGGCGCACGGGCTTTTTCGCAAGGTAGTTTTTCACCCGCATCATGTCCAACACGGGAATGCCCTCGGTGATGGCCACCACCAAGGCAACGCCCGCGTCCGCGGCCTCGCAGATGGCGTCCGCGGCGAACGGCGGCGGCACGAAGACGAGCGAAGCGTCCGCCCCGGTCTTTTCCACGGCCTCGGCCACGGAGTCAAACACCGGGATGCCCTCCACGTCCTGGCCGCCCTTGCCCGGGGTGACCCCGGCCACCACGTTGGTCCCGTATTCCCGGCACGCCAGGGCGTGAAACCGCCCTTCCCTGCCCGTGATCCCCTGCACGAGAAGCTTGGTGTCCTTGTTCACAAAGATGCTCATGGGGCGTTTTCTCCCCGGATCCTTTTCTGCTGATGAGCGGCCGCCGGCGCCGCCATCCACCGATGCCGCGTCGTTTTGGAAAAGAAGCGCAACATCAATTCACGATCTCCGACACCTTCTTCGCGGCGTCGGTGAGGTCCTTGGCATTGATGAGGTTTAAGCCGGATTCGGCCAGGATCCGGCGGCCTTCTTCCACGTTGGTGCCTTCCATGCGCACCACCACGGGAACGTTCAAGCCGACCTTCTTGGCCGCTTTCACCACGCCGGAGGCCAAAACGTCGCATCGCAGGATGCCGCCGAAGATGTTGATGAGGATGCCTTTTACGTTTTTGTCGGACAGGATGATGCGGAAGCCGTTTTCCACCGTTTCCGCGTTGGCGCCGCCGCCCACGTCCAAAAAGTTGGCGGGTTCGGCTCCCGCCTGCTTGATGATGTCCATGGTGGCCATGGCCAGGCCCGCGCCGTTGACCATGTTGCCCACGTTCCCGTCCATCTTGATGTAGTTCAGGTTGTGGGCGGAGGCTTCCACCTCCAGGGGGTCTTCCTCTTCGGGGTCGCTCAGTCCGGCGATGTCCTTGTGGCGGAAAAGCGCGTTGTCGTCGAAGTTGATCTTGGCGTCCAGGGCCAGGACGCGCTCGTCGGTGGTGAGGACGAGCGGATTGATCTCCACCAGGGAGCAATCCTTTTCCACGAACAGGCGATATAGGTCGGAAACCATCTTGGTGAAGGGTTTGAAGGCCCGGGAAGGGAGGTTGAGCGCGAACGCCGCCCTGCGGCAGTGGTGAGGCATGATGCCAAGGAGCGGGTCTACGGAAACCCGGACGATCTTTTCCGGGGTCTTTTCCGCCACCTCCTCGATGTCCATGCCCCCCTCGGTGGAAGCCATGATGACGATCTTGGCCGTGGCGCGGTCCGGGATGATGGAGAAGTACAGCTCGCGGTCGATGGGCAGGCCCTCCTCCACCAAAAGCTTGTGCACGGTCTTGCCGGAAGGCATAGTCTGGCGGGTGACCAGTTTTGCGCCCAGCATGCTCTGCGCAAGGTCCCTTGCCTCTTCCGGGCTATGGGCCAACTTCACGCCGCCGGCCTTGCCCCGGCCGCCGGCATGGATCTGGGCCTTTACCACCACCGGAGTGGTGGCAAGCTGTTTTGCCGCAAAAAAGGCCTCGTCCGGGGAGAACGCCACCACACCCCTGGGCACGGGCACGCCGTAGCCCGCGAAAAGCTCCTTGGCCTGGTATTCGTGGATGTTCATGGTTTCCTGACAGGGAAAGGGACCGCCCCGGATTTGTACGACGGATACATGCGGCGGCCCGCGCCGCCGAAAACCGCTCTTTTCCGGGAACAAGGAAAACGCGGGAGCCCCGCCTTGACGGGCCTGGGCGCTCCCGGAACCTATTCGATCACCGCCAGCACCGCGCCCTTTTTCACGTTGTCGCCGGGGTTGAACCGGATTTCCTTCACCGTGCCGGAAACGGGCGACGGCAAGGCGTTCTGCATCTTCATGGCCTCCAGCACCACCACGGGCTCGCCCTCGGCCACGGAATCGCCCGCCTGTTTTTCATGGGACACGATCATGCCCGGCATGGGCGCCACGACGGCGTGGCCGGAAACCGGGCTTTCCGCCGCGGGCTTGGCCTCCGGGGCCGGGGCGGCCGCCCGGGGCCCGCCGCCCACCTCTTCCACGTCCACGGTGTAGCGCTCGCCGTCCACGGAAACAGAAAACCGCCGCGCGCCGGGACTCTTTTCCGGCAGAGCGGCTTCCGCCGCCGCCCCGGGCATCTCGCCGGAGAGCACCTTCTTCGCCATTTCCTCTTCCATCCTGCACTGGTCCAGCGTCTTGGCGCGGCATTCCGGGGGCGGCTCCTCCTCGCCGTACTTCCACTTCAAGAAGCGCTTTCCCGTCACGGGATACAAGGCGTAGATCAAAAGATCGTCCATGTCCTTGGCCAGGTCGCCGATTTCCGCCTTGGCCTTTTCCAGCTCCGGCTCCAGCACCGCGCCCGGGCGCTCGGTGATGGGCTCCTCGCCCCGGGGGTAGCCCTTTAGGGCCTTCTTCCGCACCTCGGGGTTTATGGGCGAGGGCGTCTTGCCGTACAGCCCGTAGCACAAGCCCTTCACCTGGTCGGTGATCATCTTGTACTCGTTCTCCTCGGTGTCGAAAAGCACGTTGTTCACCGTCTGGGTGCCCACGATCTGGCTGGTGGGGGTGACCAGGGGAACCTGGCCCAGGTCCTTTCTCACCTTGGGCAGCTTCTTGAACACCTCGTCGATCTTGTCCAGCGCGTCCATCTCCTTCAACTGGTTGACCAGGTTGGAGAGCATACCGCCCGGGGTCTGGTGCAACAGCACGTTGATGTCGATGACGGACATCCTGTGCTGGTCCAGGAGGTGCCGGTACTTGGGCATGACCTGCTCCTCCAGAAGGTCGTCGATCCTGGCCAAAAGCTCGATATCGAACCCCGTATCCCGGTTGGTGCCCAGAAGCGTCATGACCAAAGGCTCGATGGCCGGATGCGAGGTACGGAAGGCGTAAGGGGCCAGGCAGGTGTCCAGGATGTCCACCCCGGCCTCGATGGCCTTCAAGTGTGTCATCTGGGCCATGCCCGAGGTGAAGTGGCTGTGCAGGTGCACGGGCACGGACACCGTTTCCTTGAGCGCCTTGATGAGCGTATAGGCGTCGTAGGGGGCCATGAGCCCGGCCATGTCCTTTACGCACACCGTGTCCGCGCCCATCTCCTCCAGGGCCTTGGCCTTGTCCAGGTAGTACCGGAGGTTGTAGACCTCTCCCCCCAGCCGGGGCTCGGTGAGGGAATAGCAGATGCAGCCCTGGAAATGCTTGCCCGTCCTCTTGATCACCGGTACCACGGTTTCGAAGTTCCGGTAATCGTTCAACGCGTCGAAGGTGCGGAAGATGTCCATGCCGTTTTCCGCGGCCCGCTCCACGAAAGCTTCCGCCACGTCGTCGGCGTAATTCCGGTAGCCCACCAGGTTCTGGCCCCGCAAAAGCATGGAGAAGGGGGTCTTTTTCATGTACTTTTTGAGCGTGCGGATGCGCTCCCAGGGGTCCTCGTTCAAAAACCGGTGCATGGTGTCGAAGGTGGCCCCGCCCCAGGTCTCCACGGCCCAGAAACCCACTTCGTCCATGAGCTCGGCCACCGGGATCATGTCCTCGGTGCGGCCCCGGGTGGCGAACAGGCTCTGGTGGCCGTCCCGCAGGGAAAGATCCTCGATCTTCACCGGGTTTTCGGCCTTGGGCCGGTCCTTGGAGTAGTTTATTTCCGTCAGCTTCACTTGGCCGTGTCCGCTCATGAGAAAAATTCCCCGGTATAGAGATTTCCGCCGCACGAGGTTGGGCGGCAAAACCTTTGTCAGCGCAGTACGCGCAACTGCAAAAGCAGGCTCATCTGCATGGTCTCCTGGCGGCCCGACGCGGCCCAGGGGCTTTGGGCCGCCCGGGGCGCGGGAGGCGCGGCGGCGGCCCCCTTGGCCTCCTCCTCTTGAATATAACGCATGACGCCGCCCATGACGGCGGCCACTTTCTTTTTGTCCACGGAGCCTCCTTACAGCGGAATGTTGCCGTGCTTCTTGGGCGGCCGGGTCTCCCGCTTGCCGGCCATGGCCTCCAGGGCGTCGATGAGCCGGGGCCGGGTCTCCCTGGGCCGGATCACCGCGTCGATGTAACCCCGGGATGCCGCGGCATAGGGATTGGAGAACAGCCGCTCGTACTCCTCGATCTTCTGCTTCCGCATCTCGGCGGGGTCCTCGGCCTCCTTGATGGCCTTTCTGTGGATGATGTTGGCCGCGCCCTCCGCGCCCATGACGGCGATTTCCGCCATGGGCCAGGCAAAGGCCATGTCCGCGCCCAGATCCCGGGAGCACATGGCGAGGTACGACCCGCCGTAGTCCTTCCTGGTGATGAGCAGAAGCTTGGGCACCGTGGCCTCGGAATAGGACCAGAGAAGCTTGGCGCCGTGACGGATGATGCCGCCCCACTCCTGGACGCTGCCGGGGAGGTAGCCGGGCACGTCCGCGATGGTGAGCAGCGGGATGTTGAAGGCGTCGCAGAACCGGATGAACCGGGTGGCCTTGTCCGAGGCGTTGATGTCCAGGCACCCGGCCAGGAACTTGGGCTGGTTGGCGATGATGCCGATGACCCGGCCGTTTAGCCGGGAGAACCCCACCAGGATGTTCTTGGCGTAGTACTTGTGGGGCTCGAAGAACTCCCCGTTGTCCACGATGGCGGCGATGACGTCCTTCATGTCGTAGGCGTGGCGGGGGTTTTCCGGGATAATGGAATCCAGCGCCTCCTCCTCCCTGCCGGGGTCGTCCGTGGGCGCGGCCAGGGGCGGCTCCTCCATGTTGTTTCCCGGAAGATAGGACAGAAGCTTTCGGATCTTCTCTAAGGCGTCGGCGTCGTTTTCGCAGGCGAAGTGGGCCACCCCGCTCTTCTCGTTGTGGGTCATGGCTCCGCCCAGGTCCTCGAAGGAGATCTCCTCGCCGGTGACGGACTTGATGACCTGGGGGCCGGTGATGAACATGTAGGAGGTGTTCTTGACCATGAACACGAAGTCGGTCATGGCCGGGGAATACACCGCGCCGCCGGCCGTAGGGCCCATGACGGCGGAAATCTGGGGGATGGTGCCCGAACACGCGGAGTTCCGGAAAAAGATCTGGCCGTAGCCGGAAAGGGCGTCCACGCCTTCCTGGATGCGCGCGCCGCCAGAGTCGTTCAGCCCCACGACGGGGCACCCGGCCTTCAGGGCCGTGTCCATGACCTTGCAGATCTTCTTGGCGTGCATCTCGCCCAGGGAGCCCGCCCGGGAGGTGAAGTCCTGGGAATAGGCGAACACCGTGCGGCCGTTCACCTTGCCGTAGCCGGTGACCACGCCGTCCGCCGGGATCTCCACCTCGGACATCCCGAAGTTTGTGCACCGGTGGGTGACAAAGAGGTCCATCTCCCGGAAGGTGCCCTTGTCAAAAAGGAGGTCCAGCCGCTCCCGGGCGGTGAGCTTTCCCCCCTCGTGCTGCTTGGCCACCCCCTTTTCCCCGCCCATCCGGCGGACGCGCTCCTCCCGTTCCAGAAGCTCGGCGATCTTGTCTGCCATGGCTGATCCTTTCTATGCAGCCCCCCGGCCGGCGAATCTCCGCCGGCGCCTTTGGGCCTTCAGTCTCCCTCGCGCTCGCAAAGCTCCACCAAAACCCCGTTGGTGGCCTTGGGGTGGAGAAAGGCGATTTTTGCGCCCCCCGCCCCCCTGCGCGGGGTTTCGTCGATCAAGCGCACGCCTTTTTCCTTCAGTTCGGCCAGGGCGGCCTCGATGTCGTCCACGCGAAAAGCCACGTGCTGGATGCCCGGGCCCTTCTTTTCCAGGTACCTGGCAATGGGCCCGTCGTCCGCGGTGGATTCCAGAAGCTCCACCTCGCTCTCCCCCACGGGCAAAAAGGCGGTGGTCACCTTCTGCTCGGCCACCGTCTCGGTTCCCTCAAAGG
>JAFDHW010000068.1 GCA_019308705.1 Deltaproteobacteria bacterium | reverse complement strand
CCTTCCGATTTTTGATTATTTAAGTATTATAGAATTTGGAGAATTACAAGGAAAAAATCCGTCCGGGGCCCAAAAAGTTTCCAACCGTCTAAAACTATTGGCTTAACGCAAGACCCAAGCCGGACCGGCATTTTGGCGGGAAGGCCATGGCGATGGCAACGTATATGGTTTTTCGACTTATTAGAGAAATTATAGTTTTAAGCGCGTTTCTGCCTCCCCGATCGGGGTTGACAATGCCGACAAAATTTGGAGGAAATATAAGGCGTTCAGGTCGCGTAACGAATTCTCCCCCTCCATTTCGGAAGGAATCCGGGCGCCATGCTGAAACCGGGGAAACCCCTTCGCCTTTTCCTTTTCCTGGCAGCCGTAGCGGCTGCCGTTTTGTTTTTGACCGCCGCCGGGCCCGCGGCCGAAACACCCGGCGCGGATTTCCGAGCCGGTTTTTCCGGGATGATCCCTGTCTCCCTGGATTTTCCAAAGCACAAAATGCCCGCGGTGGGGTTTCCCCACGCGGTGCACGCCGAGGCGCTGCCCGACGCGGACTGCTCCTCCTGCCACCCCAAGGACAAGGGCGGGCTCCTGTTTTCCGCGTTCAAGCAGGAAACCTACCCTTCTTATGAAGAGGCCCAGGGCCTGGTGCACGGCTTTTGCGTGTCCTGCCACAAAAAGGCCAAGGCCGGGGGCGGGAAGTATGGCCCCCTTTCCGCGGACTGCCGCTCCTGCCACACCGGCCGCACGGCCCCGGCCCCGGCCTGGACGCCCGTTTCCCTCACCCGGCCCCTGCACTACCGCCACGTGAAAAGCGACAAGGTCGAGGCCGCCTCCCCCGCGGAAACCGGCGACACCAACTGCTCCGCGTGCCACCACGTGTATTCCGAAGAAAAGCAGCAGACCGGGTACGTGCCGGGCGAAGAGGACCCCTGCGCCTTCTGCCACAAGGAGGCCGCCGTGGTGAAGGAGGACTCGGGCCTTGTGGTGCGCTCCGGCCGGAACGCGGCCCACGCCTTGTGCGTGAATTGCCACCTGGCCGACAAGGACAAGAAGGTGGAGGCCGGGCCGGTGTTCTGCGGCGGCTGCCACCTGGCGGAAAACCAGGAAAAGTGGAAGCTTCCCAAGGACGTGCCCCGTTTGAAAAGGGGCCAGCCGGACGCGGAAATCCTCTGGGCAAAGCCCGCGGAGACAAAACCGGGCGAAACCCCGCCCCCGGCTGCCAGGGCCGTGGCCTTTGACCACCTGGCCCACGAAAAGTCCCTGGCATCCTGCCAGGAATGTCACCACGAATCCTTTGACTCCTGCCGGTCCTGCCATCCTTTGCAAGGATCGGAAAAGGGCGAGCGGATCACCCTGGCCGTGGCCATGCACGGCGCCGCCGGCGATTACTCCTGTGTGGGCTGCCACGCGGACCGGGCCAGGGAAACCACGGGTTGCGCCGGGTGCCATGCGGCCATGGAGGCCAAGGACCTGGCCGGTGCGGAGTGCGCCGCCTGCCACGCGGTGGAGGTTTCCCCCGGGGAGCTGGCGGAGATGAGCGGGGAAAAGCGCCGGGCCATGGCGAAAAGGCTGGCCGAAAGAAGGCGTAACATCGCCCCCCTGCCGGACAAGAAGGACATTCCCGAGACGGTGACCATCGGCGTTTTGGCGGACGAGTACCAGCCCGCCAGGCTGCCCCACGGAAAGATCGTCTCGGCCCTTTACGAGAAGATGAAGGAAAACACCATGGCCGCCGTGTTCCACGCCGAGCCGGCCACCATGTGCGCGGGCTGCCACCACAAGAGCCCGGCCGCCATCAAGCCGCCGGCATGCGCCTCGTGCCACGGAAAGCCCTTCGTGCCCCAGGCCGGGGACCGGCCCGGGTTGAAAGCGGCCTACCACGGCCAGTGCATGGGCTGCCATTCGGCCATGGACGTCGAAAAGCCGGCGGACACGGCTTGCGAAGCGTGCCACCCCAAGAAGGAGTCGGGGGCGGGTGGCCGCACGATAACCAGGAAAAACCTTAGCAAGAGGTAGCCAATGGGAATTTCCCGCCGGAAATTTCTGGGATGGATGGGGGCCGCGGCCGGGGCTGCGGCGGCCTCCATGAAGCCGAAGGCCGCCGCAGCCGCCGCAGCCAAGAGCTTTCCCGGCCACCCGGACAGCCTGGGGGTGCTCCACGACACCACCCGGTGCATCGGATGCAGAAAGTGCGAGGCGGCCTGCAACGAGGTGAACAACCTGCCCAAGCCCGAGGCGCCCTTCGACGACCTGTCCGTCCTGGAGCGCCGCCGCCGCACCCACGCGGGCTCCTACACCGTGGTGAACAAGTTTTCCGTGCCCGGAAAAAAAGACCCCGTGTTCGTCAAGCGCCAGTGCAACCACTGCCTGGAGCCCGCCTGCGCCTCGGCCTGCTTTGTGCAGGCCTTCAAGAAGAGCGAAAAGGGCCCGGTGGTCTACAACGAGAAGGTGTGCGTGGGCTGCCGCTACTGCATGGTGGCCTGCCCTTTCTACGTGCCGGCCTACGAGTACGACAAGGCTTTGACCCCCCGGGTGACCAAGTGCACCATGTGCGCCCCGCGCATCGCAGAGGGCAAGCTGCCCGGGTGCGTGGCCGCCTGCCCCAAGGAGGCGCTCACCTTCGGGCCGCGCAAGAAGCTCCTGGAGTACGCCCGGGCGCGCATCGCCAAGCACCCGGACCGCTACGTGGGCCACATCTATGGCGAACGCGAGATGGGCGGAACCTCCTGGCTGTATCTCTCCGGCGTGGATTTCGGCCACATCGGCATGGACACGGGCATAGGAGACCTTCCCGCCGCGGCCTACACCGCCGGGCCCCTGGCTGCGGTGCCCCTGGTGGTGGGCCTGTGGCCCGTGCTGTTGACCGGCATCTGGGCCATCAGCAAGCGCAAGGAGAAGCGCGCCTCCGACGAGCTTTCCGCGGCCCTGGCCGCCAACACCGCCGCCCATGAGCAAAAGAAGCGGGAGGAGCTTTCCGCGCTTCGGCAAAAGCTTTCCAAGGAAAAGGAAGCCGCCGTGGAGCGGGCCGTGAAGCAGGCCCTGGAAGAGGCGGAAAAGGAACGGGAACAGGCCGCCGCGGAAGCCGGAAAAGAGGGCGGCCGGCAGCACGAACCCGCTGCCCGACAAGGCGGAGCGGAAAAAGGCGAAGCCGAACAAGCCGACAAGGAGAACTAGATGGCCGGCGAACATCCCACCGGACAAAGGGGCCTTTTCACCCCCTTCAACGTGGTCGCGGGGATCATCCTCCTCGCGGGGGGCGTGCTCACCGTCATGCGGTTCACCGGCGGCCTGGCCGCGGTGACCGCCCTGGACGACAACAACCCCTGGGGCCTGTGGATAGGGTTCGACCTGTTGTGCGGGGTGGCCCTGGCCGCGGGCGGCTACGTGACGTCCGCCGGGGCCTACATCTTCGGGCTCAAGCGTTTCCACGCCGCCGTGCGCCCGGCCATCCTCACCGCGTTTCTGGGCTACGCCCTGGTGGTGCTCGCGCTGCACTACGACGTGGGCCGGCCCTGGAGACTGCCGTACCCCATCTTCGTGTCCCCCGGCCCCACCTCGCTTCTCTTCGAGGTGGGCCTGTGCGTGTTCCTCTACCTTACCGTGCTCTTCATCGAGGTCACGCCCGCGGCCTTTGAGTGGCTGAAGCTCACCCGCTTACGCGCGCTGGTGGTCAAGCTCACCCTGGTGCTCACCATCTTCGGCGTGGTGCTCTCCACCCTGCACCAGTCGTCCTTGGGAGCGCTGTTCTTGATCGCGCCGGGCAAGCTCCACCCCCTGTGGTACTCGGGATATCTGCCCGTGTTCTTCTTCGTGTCCTCCATCTTCGCGGGCATGAGCATGGTTATCTTCGAGGGCACCCTGGCGCACAAGTACCTGCACCACAAGATGGACGAGGCGCACAAGGCCGGGACCCTAAACGTGGTGCTGTCCTTTGGCAAGGCGGCGGCCTTTGTCATGGCGGGCTACTTCTACATCAAGATCATCGGCCTGGCGGCGGACGACAACTGGCATTACCTGGCCACGGGCTGGGGCCTGTGGTACCTGCTGGAGCTTTTCGGCTTCGTGGCCTTCCCGGCTTTTCTCTACGCCCTGGGCGTGCGGGAGAAGAACGTGAGGACCATCCGCGTCGCGTCGTTGTTCGCCGTGCTGGGGGTGGTGTTGAACCGGCTCAACGTGTCGGTCATCGCCTTCAACTGGCACCTGCCGCTTTCCCAGTGGTACGTGCCCAGCATCTACGAGGTGGGCACCTCGGTGTTCATCGTCACCTTGGGCATAGTGGCCTACAAGTTCGCCGCCACCCACATGCCCATTTTGCACGGGCACCCGGATTTCGAATACGAGCACTAAGGACGAGCCATGGAACCGGATTTTTACACCCTGCAGGGGTTCATGACCCACGTCAAAGGCGTCATCTACGTCCTCATGGCCGGCGGGCTGGTGGGAATTCCCCTGTTCTGGAAGTTTCTCGCCGGCAGGGACGAAAAGAAGCGGACGTACTAACGAGGAGACCGCCCGATGCTCGCTTTTCTCACCGGCCCCATGTTCTGGATCGCCCTGGTCGTCTTCGTGGCGGGGCTCGCCGCCCGTGGCGTGTGGTACGTGCGGGGGCTGAACTGGCAGTTGGACCGGGTGGCCTACCGGGCCCACCCCCGGGCGGGCATCCGGGGGGCGCTTCGGTCCATCTTCTACTGGCTGGTGCCCATGGGCACCAGGGGCTGGAGGGTCCAGCCCTTCATGACCGTGGTGTTTTTCGTCTTCCACGCGGGTGTCGTCGCCATCCCGCTTTTCCTCCTGGCCCACACGGTCTTTCTGGCGGAAAAGTTCGGGGCGTGGCTGCCGGCCATGCCCCAGCCCGCGGCGGACGTCCTGGCCTGGGCCGCGGCGGCGTGCATCATCCTTCTGGCCCTGCGCCGGATCGCCCTGCCCGAGGTCCGCATTTTGACCGACCTCCAGGACTGGCTGATTCTGCTCCTGACCGCCGCTCCCTTTGTCACCGGGCTTTTTGCCCGTTACGACGCGGCGGGCTACGAATCCTGGATGATCGCCCACGTGCTTTCCGGTGAAATCCTGCTCATCGCCGCACCCTTCACCAGGCTGAACCACATCCTGCTGTTCTTCCTGTCTCGGGCCCAGCTCGGCGCGGACTACGGCATCAAGCGGGGCGGGCTGAAGGGAACCGACGTGGCATGGTAGCCGAATCCGCCCTCAAGGAGCAGCGCCCCATGGCTGAAATGTCGCTTTGCAACCGGCGGCCGGTGAACGACGAGGAAACCTTAAAGGCTCTCCTTTCCGACACCGGCGGCAAGGAATACTACAAGCAGATGGAGTCGTTGGATGTGGATACGGACCTTCTCTGGTCCACCATCTCCAAGACCATGAACTCCAGGTTAAAGACTTGGCTTTCCCTGTGCGCCCACTGCGGCATGTGCGCGGATTCGTGCTTTTTGTACCGCATCTCGGACCGCGACCCCACCCAGGTGCCCGCCTACAAGATCCAATCGACCCTGGGCGAGATCGTCAAGCGCAAGGGCAAGGTGGACAACGCCTTCATGCGCCGGGCCATGGAATATGCCTGGGCGCGGTGCACCTGCTGCAACCGCTGCGGCCTGTACTGCCCCCACGGCATCGACATGGGCGTCATGTTTTCTTACCTGCGGGGACTTTTGTACCAGCAGGGGTTCGTGCCCTGGGAAATGAAGATCGGCGCGGGCATGCACCGGGTCTACCAGGCCCAGATGGACGTCACGGACGAGGATTTCGTGGAGACGTTCAAGTGGATGGTGGAGGAGTACGAGGAGGACTACCCCGGCCTCGCCGTGCCCGTGGACAAACAGGGCGCGGACATCCTTTACACGGTGAACGCCCGGGAGGTGAAGCACTATCCCGAGGACCTGGCCGAGGCCGCCATTTTGTTCCACCTGGCGGGCGCAGACTGGACCGTGGCCTCCAAGGGCTGGGAGCTCACCAGTCTGGCCATGTTCGCCGGCGACTGGGAGGCCTGCAGGCTGCAGGTGCAAAGCGTCTACGACGCCATGGAGCGCCTGCGCCCCAGGCGCATGGTGGGCACGGAGTGCGGCCACGCCCACCGCGCCACGGTGGTGGAAGGCCCCTACTGGGCGGGCCGTGAGGACGGGCTCACGCCGGTGCCCTCCATCCACTACGTGGAGTGGCTGGCCGAGGCCCTGCGGGAAGGCAAGCTTAAAATCGACCCGAAAAAGCGCCTGAAGGTGCCGGTGACCCTCCAGGACTCCTGCAACTATGTGCGGAACCACGGCCTTCGGGACATCGTCCGGGAAATCTTGAGCTACATCGTGGAGCCCGGCTGCTTCCGCGACATGGACCCTTCCAAGGAGCACAACTACTGCTGCGGGGGAGGGGGCGGGTTCAACGGCATCGGGCTTTACCGGGCCGAGAGGAACAAGGCGCTCATCACCAAGCGCGATCAGATATTGAACACCGGCGCGGAGCTGGTGGTGGCGCCCTGCCACAACTGCTGGGACGCCATCCGGGACATGGTGGAGGAATACCACATCCCGGTCAAGTGGTCTTTTTTAAAACCCCTGGTCATCAGCATGGTGGAAATACCGGATCACCTGAAGCCCAAGGAATAACCAGGAGAGAGCCCGCCCAGGGAGGCCTTTCATGTTCAAGCACATCCTGTTCGCCACCTCGGCCACCGAAGCGTGCGACCACGCCGCCCGGGTGGCCTTCAACCTGGCCCGGGAATTTGGCAGCGACCTCACGGTCTTCCACGTGATGGGCATCCCCACCCGGGGTTTTTCCCGGACCATGGTGGACGTGCGCACCCGGGAGAAGGTGGAGCCCGACGAGGAGTACAGCGCCTGGGTTTGCGAAGAGATCAAGACCCATTACTCCCGGGAGCTGGAAAAGGTGCCCGGCTGCGACGTCTGCGTGGCCGTGGGCTACCCCCACCGGGAAATTTTGCGCCAGGCCCGGGAAAAGCGCCCGGACCTCATCGTCATGGGCGGCACCACCGGCTCGGACGAGGACTCCCCCTACCGGAAGATCCTTCCCGGCTCCACCATGCTGAGGGTGGCCCGGGCGGCGCCGTGCCCGGTGATGGTGGTGGCCCGGCCCGCGGCGTCGTTTTGGGGCGGCATCTCCTCCATCGTGTTCGGCACGGACTTTTCCAAGGCATCGGACGCTGCTTTCGACTATGCGCGTGAGCTTTCCGCGTTCGTCAAGGGCGAACTCCACGTGTTCCACGCCGTGGACATCCAGAAGGAGGGCATCTTCCTGGCCCAGGACATGGTGGACGCAAGGCTGAGGGAAGCGGTAAACCGCATGCGCGGCCGCTACGGCTCCCGCATGGAAGGGGTGGATAACTGGTCCGTGGACGCCTGGGAAGGCTTTCCGCCGGTGGAGATCGTGAAATACGCCCGCGAAAAGCATGCCGACGCCATTGTCATGGCCCATCACACCCGCACGGAGACCGAGGAGGAAACCAGGGGCGTCACCTTGGGCTCGGTGTTGGAACAAGTCATCATGAGGGCGAGCTGCCCGGTGATCAGCGTGAACCGGCACCGGAAAACCGGATGACGGGAACTTCGGGAACGCCAAGGAGGGCGGTAATGAAAAAGATTCTTGTCATCGATGACGACCCGGCCATCGTCGCTTACCTCACCTCGCTGTTTTCGGACAACGGCTACGAGGTGGTGGACGCCGCCGACGCCAAGGAAGGGCTTGAAGCGGCCAGGGCCCACAAGCCCGACCTGATCACCCTGGACCTGGAAATGCCCGGCGAGTGGGGCCCGCGCTTCTACCGGAAGATGAGCCAGGACCCGGAGCTGAAAAACACGCCGGTCATCGTGATCTCCGGGCTTTCCGGCAGCCAGTACTCCATCTCCAAGGCCGCGGCCAGCGTGTCCAAACCCTTTGACCGGGAAAAGCTTCTGGGGATCGTGAAGGACCTGCTAAAAGAGTGACCGCGTCCTGCACCCGGGGGGGAGGGGACAAGCCATGGAATCCATCCTCATCATCGATCCCGACCCGGAATACGCCCAAGCCCTGGCCGCCTGGCTGGCCCGCCGCGAATTCACCCCGAAAACGGCGCCGGACCTGAATACCGCAAAGGAGATGCTCTCCGCCCATCCCCCGGACTACCTCATGGTGGATCCGGCGGGAAACCTGGATGCAACGGTCAGCCTGGTGAAGGGCTTCCAGGAGTTCTCCCCCGCCGGCCAGGTGCTGGTGGCCACCGCCCCGGAAAACCTGGAAGACGCCAAGAGGGCCTTTTTGACCGGGGCCCTGGACTACCTGGGAAAGCCGGTCCAGGAACTCGCCCTGGACCTGGCCGTGTCCAGGGCGCGCCAGGCGAGGGCTTGCAAGAAGGAAATCCTCTCCCTGCGGGAGCGCCTGTCGGATCTTTCCGGCGCCCACCGCCAGTTCGAACAGCTCTTCCACGAAGTGCCCTGCTACATCACGGTCCAGGACAAAAACTACCGCATCACCGCCACCAACCGGCGGTTTAAGGCCCACTTCGGCGACGAGCTGGGGGTGCACTGCTACGAGGTCTACAAGCACCGGGATTCCCCCTGCCCCAACTGCCCGGTGGCCGACACCTTCAGCGACGGCCGCCGCCACCAGACAGAGGAGGTGGTCACCGCCAAGAACGGCAAGCAGTACCACGTGCTCACCTGGACCGCCCCCTTGGTGGACGAGAAAGGCCGTATCACCCAGGTCATGGAAATGTCCACGGACATCACCCACCTGCGCCAGCTCCAGGACCACCTGTCCACCCTGGGGCTCATGCTGGGCTCCATGTCCCACGGGGTAAAGGGCATGCTCACCGCGCTGGACGGTGGAATCTACAACCTGGAAACCGGGCTTGCCAGGGACGACAAAAAGCGCATAGAACAGGCCCATGCCCAGCTCGCGGACATCGCGGGCCGCATCAAGAAGCAGGTTTTGGAAATCCTGCACTACGCCAAGAACCGGGAGCTCGCGATAACGGACCTGGACGCCTCGGAGGTGTTTGCGTCCGCCGCGTCCGCCGTGGCGCCCAAGGCGGAAAAGCACGGGGTTTCCCTGAAGGCCGACGTGCCTTTGGACCTGGGGAGGTTTCAAGCGGACGAGGGGTGGCTTTCCGCCTCGTTGGTGAACATGCTGGAAAACGCGGTGGAAGCCTGCGCCTGGGACAAGGTG
>JAFDHW010000067.1 GCA_019308705.1 Deltaproteobacteria bacterium | reverse complement strand
CGCGCCGCAGGCGATGCACTTGTCCGGGTCGATGTAGCGCGGATGTCTTTTCCGTGCGGGTGAAAAGACATCCGCGCTACATCGACCCGGACAAGTGCATCGCCTGCGGCGCGTGCGCGGAAAAATGCCCCAAGAGCGTCCCGGACCCCTACAACGTCAACCTTTCCCGCAGAAAGGCCGTCTACATCAAGTACGGCCAGACCGTGCCGTTGAAGTACGCCATCGACGGCGACGCCTGCATCTACATCCAGAAGGGCAAATGCCGGGCCTGCGAAAAGTTCTGTCCCACCGGGGCTGTCGACTTCGACGACGCCGAGGCCGTGGAGGAAGTGAACGTGGGGTCCATCATCCTGGCCCCCGGATTTTTGCCCTACGACCCCACCGGCGTGGACCATTTGGGGATGGGACGCATACCGGACGTGGTGACCAGCCTGCAGTTCGAGCGGCTGCTGTCCCCTTCCGGCCCCTCCCTGGGCCACGTCACCCGCATCTCCGACAACCGGGACGCCAAAAAGGTGGCCTGGATCCAGTGCGTGGGGTCTCGGAACATCAACCGCGCGGACAACCCCTACTGCTCGTCCGTGTGCTGCATGTACGCCCTCAAGCAGGCCCGGGTGGCCGCCGAACACTTGCACGGCGACTGCGAACTCACCATTTTTTACATGGACATGCGCTGCCACGGCAAGGAGTTCGACCGCTACCTGGAAGGAGCGAAGGAGGCGGGCGTCCGCCTGGTGCGCGCCCGTCCCCACACCATCGACCCGGGCAAAAACGACACCGGCGTGGTCATGACCTGGGCCACGGAGGAGGGAAGGACCGAGCGGGAGGCCTTCGACCTGGCCGTGCTCTCCACGGGCATGGAGACCACGCCGGAGACCCGGGAGCTCGCCGGCAAGCTGGGCATCTCCATGAACGCCGGCCGGTTCGCGGAGACGGGGAGTTTCGCCCCGGTGGAGTCCTCGGTGCCGGGCGTCTTCGTCACCGGCGCGTTCCTCTCGCCCAAGGACATCCCCCAGGCGGTGACCGAGGCCTCGGCCGCGGCGGCCTCCGCCTCCCGGTCCCTGGCCCGAAGCCGGGGGACCCTGGCCCGGAAAAAGACCTGGCCCGCCCAGCGGGACATCCTGGGCGAGGAGCCGCGCTGCGGGGTGTTCGTGTGCTCCTGCGGGGTGAACATCGCCGGGGTGGTGGACGTTCAGGGGGTGGCCGAATTCGCCTCCCGCCTGCCCGGCGTGGTCCACGTGGAGAACAATCTGTTCACCTGCTCCACGGATACCCAGGAGCTGATCACCAAGCGCATCCGGGAGCACGGGTTAAACCGGGTGGTGGTGGCCGCCTGCACCCCCCGCACCCACGAAGCCGTGTTCGCGGACACCCTGCGGGAATCCGGGCTTTCGCCCTTTTTGCTGGAGATGGCCAACATCCGCAACCAGTGCTCCTGGGTCCACGCCCATGACCCGGCCGCGGCCACGGAAAAGGCCAAGGACCAGGTGCGCATGGCGGTGGCCAAGGTCTGCGGCAACCTGCCCCTGGTGGAACCCTCGATGGAGGTGGTGCCACGGGCCCTGGTGGTGGGAGGCGGGCTTTCGGGCATGACCGCGGCCCTTTCCCTGGCGGACCAGGGGTTCGAGGCCGTGCTGGTGGAAAAGGAGCCCGACCTGGGCGGAAACGCCCGGTGGCTTTCCGCCACCTGGAAGGGCGAACCGGTGGCCCCCGCCCTCGAGGACCTGGTCGCCCGTGTGGAGAGCCACCCCAAGGTCACCGTGTACAAAAACGCGGAAGTGGAAACCGTTTCCGGCTCGGTGGGCCATTTTACGAGCACAATCCGCACCCAGGGCGGTCCCGTGGAGGTGTCCCACGGCGCGGCGGTGCTGGCCGTGGGGGGCGTGGAAACCACGCCCGTGGAATACCTCTACGGCGAGGACTCCCGGGTGCTCACCCACAAGGACCTGGACACCCGCTGGCGCGAGGACCCGGGCTTTGCCCGGAACGTGCAGAGCGCGGTGTTCATCCAGTGCGTGGGGTCCCGCGACGAACGGCGGCCCTACTGCAGCAGGGTGTGCTGCACCCACGCCCTGGAGAGCGCCGTGCGGCTGAAAGAGGAAAACCCCGAGGCCCGGGCGTTCGTGCTCTACCGCGACATCCGCACCTACGGGCTGCGCGAGGAACTTTTCCAGAAGGCGCGGAAGCTGGGGGTGCTGTTCATCCGCTACGTCCCGGAGGACAAGCCCGTGGCGGAAGCCCGCGGCGAAGACCTTTCCGTGACCGTGTACGACCCGGTGGTGCGGAGGAAGGTCCAGATCGCCGCGGACCTGTTGGTGCTGGCCGCGGCCATCGAGCCCGCGGCGGACGGCGGGCTTTTGCACCACTTCCACGCAGGGAAGAACGAGGACGGTTTCTTCTCCGAGGCCCACCCCAAGCTGCGGCCCGTAGACATGAGCGCGGACGGCGTGTTCGTGGCCGGGCTGTGCCACTACCCCAAGCCCGTGGACGAGTCCATAGCCCAGGCCCTGGCCGCGGCGTCCCGCGCCGGGGCGCTGCTTTCGCGGGACCGGGTGGTCTTGAATGCCGCGGTCTCCGAGCAGAACGAGAAGATCTGCATGGCCTGCCTGGCGTGCTTCCGCGCCTGCCCTTTCGGCTCGCCGTACATCAACGCCGAGGGCAAGGTGCGGCACGACCCGGTGAAATGCACGGGCTGCGGCATCTGCGCCGGGGTGTGCCCGGCCAAGGCCTTTTCCGTGAAAAACATGCGCGACGACCAGATCGTGGCCATGATCGACGCCTTGACCCGCGACCTTTGGGAGGGCGGCCAGGCAGGATGACCGCCGGCCCGGAAAGGGGAGTCCATGGAAGCCCAAGTCCAAGCCGAACCCCAGGAGGCGAAAGCGCCGCAGGGGTGGGAGCCCACCATCCTGGCGTTCGCCTGCCACTTTTGCGCGTTCGCCGCCGCGGACCTGGCCGGGGTGATGCGCCTGTCCTACTCGCCCAACGTGCGCATCATCCGCCTGCCGTGCACGGGCAGGATGGACCACTACCACGCCCTGCGCGCCTTTGAGCGCGGCGTGGACGGCGTGTTCGTGGCGGGCTGACTGGAAGGCCAGTGCCATTTCCAGGATGGAAATGTCCAAGCCAAGAAAAGGATGCGGCGCTTAAAGGAGAAGATCCTTCCCCAACTGGGCATCGAGCCCGAGCGCCTGGAATTTTTCAACCTGTCCTCGGCCGAGGGGCCGCGGTGGGCGGAGATCTGCAACCAGTTCACGGAAACGGTCCGGGAGCTGGGGCCGTCTCCGGTGTCCGCAGCCATCGCCAGGAGAGCAAACCGCAAGGAGGGGCGCCGATGATCGTGGGCAGGCAGAAACCGCTCGAGGAAATCTGGGACCTGGTTTCCGTGTACGGAAAAGTCCTGGTGTTCGGGTGCAACACCTGCGTGGCCGTGTGCCACCAGGGGGGCAACAAGGAGGCGGAGCTTGTCGCCTCCATGCTCCGCACCCGCGCCACCACCGAAGGCGCGTCCATGGAGGTGCGTTCCGGCGGCATCGAGCGCCAGTGCGAGCACGAGTTCTTCGCGTCCGCCGAGGCGGACATCGAATGGGCCGACGCCGTGCTGTCGCTGGCCTGCGGGGTGGGGGTGCAGTTCCTGGTGAAGCGCTACCCCGTCCTCCCCGTGTACCCGGGGCTGGACACGTGCTTTCTGGGGGACGTGGAAAAGGCCGGGGTGTTCACCGAGTCCTGCCAGGCCTGCGGCAAGTGCATCCTGGGGCTGACCGGGGGCATCTGTCCCGTCGCCCGGTGCGCGAAAAGGCTGTTCAACGGCCCCTGCGGCGGCTCCAACCGCGGGTCCTGCGAGATCAACAAGGAGCTGCCCTGCGCCTGGCACCTCATCGTGGACCGCCTGGACGCCCTGGGCAGGCTTGACGACTACGAGAAGCTCGCCTCCATCAAGGACTGGTCCACGGAGCGCGCCGGAGGCCCCCGCAAACTCGTGAACGAGGAGTTTGTCGCATGAAGACGCCCGCCACCCCGTCCAACCTGGAGAAAGTGCTGTGCGCGGGGCACCTGGCCGTGACCTCCGAGTGCGGCCCGCCCCGGGGCACGGACCCGGAGGACATCCTGAAGAAGGCCCGGGCCATCCGCGACTTTGTTGACGCCATCAACATCACGGACAACCAGACCTCCGTGACCCGCATGTGTTCGCTGGCCTCCTGCGCCCACCTGCGGAACATGGGCGTGGACGCGGTTTTGCAGATGGTCACCCGGGACAGAAACCGCATCGCGCTCCAATCGGACATCCTGGGCGCGGCCTCCTTTGACATCCACAACATCCTGTGCCTGTCCGGCGACCACCAGAGCTTCGGCGACTGCGCGGCCGGCCAGAACGTCCACGACATCGACTCCATGCAGCTCATCCAGCTGGTGCGCATGATGTGCGACGAGGGCAGGCTTCTGGGCGGCGGCGAGATCTCCCGGCCGCCGGGGATGTTCGTGGGCGCGGCGGCCAACCCCTTTGCCGAACCCCACAAGATCCGTGTCCCCCGCCTGGCCAAGAAGATCGCGGCCGGCGCCCGGTTCATCCAGACCCAATGCATCTACAACGTGGAGAGGTTCATCGAATGGATGAACGAGGCGCGCGACCGGGGGCTCACCGAACAGGCATGGATTCTGGCCGGGGTCACGCCGTTGAAGAGTGCGGGCATGGCCAAGTACATGAAAAACCGCGTCCCGGGCATGGACGTGCCCGACGACGTGGTCAAGCGCATGGCCGGCGTCCCCAAGGAGAAGCAGGCCGAGGAGGGAATCACCATTTGCGTGGAAACCATCCAGCGCTTGAAAGAGGTCCCCGGGGTGGCGGGCTTCCACGTCATGGCCATCGAGTGGGAGGAAAAGGTCCCGGAAATCGTGGAAAGGGCGGGTTTGCATCCCAGGCCGTCCGTGGGCTGACCGGACGCAGGAGGGAACCATGGAAACTTTTTTCGACCTGATACAGAAAGTGCAAAAACCCGGCCTTTGCCACCACTGCGGCGGGTGCGTGACCTTCTGCACGGCCATCAACTTCGGCGCGCTCACCACCGACGAGACGGGCAAGCCCGTGTACGCGGACCCGGAAAAGTGCATCGAGTGCGGGATCTGCTACATGATCTGCCCGGAGATCGGCGTGATGGAACAGGAGGTGAAAAAGCGCTGGCAGTGGAAGCCGCCGGCGGGCAAGATGCTGGAGGCCACCGCGGCCCGGGCCCGCGACGCCGCGGTGAGGAGGCGCGCCACGGACGGCGGCGCGGTCACGGCCATGCTCTTGCACCTGTTCGACGCCGGCCGCATTGACGGCGCCATCGTTACCCGGCCCACGGGCACCTTCCGCCGCGAGCCCGTCCTGGCCACCACGCGCAAGGAAATCCTGGAGGCTGCGGGGTTCTTCTTCGACACCTCCCACGGCATGCGGCTCTACTCGCAGCAATACTCCACCTACGCGCCCTCCATCCAGATGCTGGGCCAGCTTTCCAAGAGGCGCGCCGGGCGGGTGGCCTTCGTGGGCACCCCCTGCCAGATCAAGACCCTGCGCAAGATGGAGGCGTTAAACATCGTGCCCACGGACTCCATCTCCATCGCATTCGGCCTTTTCTGCTCGGGAAACTTCGTGTTCGGGTCCGACGAACGCCACAGGCTGGAGAAGCTGGGCAAGTTCGTGTGGAGCGACGTGCGCAAGGTGAACGTAAAGGACGGCGGCCTGCGCATGCACCTGGACTCCGGCCAGGTGCGCACCATTCCCCTGGAAGAGCTGGACTTCATGCGCAGGTACGCCTGTCGCCACTGCGAAGACTATTCCGCCGAGTATGCGGACCTCTCCTTCGGCGGAATTTCCGCCCCGGAAGGCTGGACCACGGTGATCACCCGCACGCCCTTGGGCCGGGCCGCCTTTTCCCACGCCAAGAGCGAGGGCGCCCTGGAAACCCTGCCCCGGGAACAAGACCCCACCTACTCCTCCCGGGCCGAGGCTGCGGTCAAGGAAAAATCCGAGAAAAAGCGCGCCGCGGCCAGGGAAAACCGGGCGCTGCTCAAGCCCGGAGGGGTGAAGGTGAAGGGATAGCCCCGTCTTTTTTCGTTGACCCCGGCCCTTGGTTTTGGCTTACCGTCCGTGGCAGGGAGGCCGTCGCCTCCGCGGCCCGGGCGTTTTTGCTGCAAAGGTTCATCCATGTCCAAGGAATCGAACACACGGCTGCTTTCCATCCTGGAGGCCCTCCAGGACGGCATCTACATCGTGAACGAGGACTTCACGGTGGAGTACATGAACCGGGCCATGCGCGCCCACTGGGCCGGGCACGAAGGCACCAAGTGCTACGAGGTGCTCTCCGGCCTGGACCAGCCCTGCCCCTGGTGCCGCGCCCGGGAGATTTTCGACCAGGGCGAGGCCGTGCAGTGGGAATACCACTCCCCGGACGAAACCCGGATCTTCGAGGTCACGGAGCTTCCCCTGGCCGGGCCCGACGGCAAGATGTCCAAGCTGGCCATCTTCCGCGACGTCACTTCCTTCCGCAAGCAGGAGGAGCGCCTGCGGGTGACCGAGCAGGACTACACCCGGCTTTTTGAAAACGTCAGCTCCGGGGTGTACATCTCGTCCAAGCGGGGGCGGTTTCTGGACGCCAACCCGGCGCTTCTGCGCATGCTGGGCTACGAAACCAAGGAGGAGTTTTTAAACATCGACATAAGAAAGGACCTCTATTTAAACCCCGAGGACCGGGACCGGTTCCAGCAGATGATCGAAAAGGAAGGCCGGGTGGTGGACTGGGAGGTGGACTTCAAGCGCAAGGACGGCACGCCCATCCACATCCTGCTCACCGCCCACGGCCGCCGCGACCCCTCCGGGCAGATCCTGGGCTACGAAGGCATCATGGTGGACCAGACCCAGCGCCGGGCCATGGCCGAGAAGCTGAGGGAGGCCAACGACTTCTTGAACAAGCTCATCGCCAGCTCCCCCAACGCCATCATGGCCGCGGACATGCGGGGCAACATCCTCATCTGGAACCACGCCGCCGAGGAGATCCTGGGCTACGCGGCCGAGGAGGTGGTGGGCAAGATGAACATCGTGGAGATCTGGCCCGACGGCATGGCCCGGGACATCATGAAGATGATCCGCAGCCCGGAATACGGCGGCGAGGGCCGCCTGCGCTCCTACCCCCTGGTGGCCCACCGCCGGGACGGGTCGCTGTTGGAAGCCAACTTCTCCGCGGCCGTGATCTACGACGCCGAGGGCAACGAGGCGGCGTCGGTGGGCATCCTGGTGGACCTGAAGGAACGCCTGTCCATGGAGCGCAAGCTGCGCAAAACGCAGGAACAGCTCCTGCAGAGCGAAAAGCTGGCCGCCATGGGCAGGCTCACCTCCCAGATCGCCCACGAGCTGAACAATCCCCTCTACGGCATCATGAACACCCTGGAGCTTCTGAAAACCGAGATCAGCCCGGACAACCGCCGGCGCAAGGTCCTGGACATGGCCCTTTCCGAAACCGAGCGCCTGTCCACGCTTTTGAAAAAGATGCTCACCTTCTCCAGGCCCGACCAGGAGGAAAGGCAGAAGGTCTCCCTAAACGAGGTGGTGGACGAGATCCTTCTGCTCCACGAAAAGCAGCTCCGGGAAAACGACATCAAGATCGTCCAGGACCTGGACGCCTCCTGCCCCCTGGTGATGGCCTCCAAAAACCAGCTCAGGCAGGTGTTTCTGAACATGGTGTCCAACGCCCAGGACGCCATGCCCGAGGGCGGCGTCCTCACGGTGAAAAGCGGCGTGCACGACGGCAAGGCCGCGGTGTGGGTTTCCGACACCGGGGTGGGCATGCGCGAGGACGTGAAGGCCCACATCTTCGACGCCTTCTTCACCACCAAGGACGCCATCAAGGGCGTGGGCTTGGGACTTTCCGTGTGCTACGGGTTCATCAAGGAGCACGGGGGAGACATCACCGTGCAGAGCGCGCCGGGGGAAGGCACCACGTTTTTGATCACCCTGCCTCCGGCCCCATAAGGCCGATAGCCGCGTTGCGTTGCGGGCGGGGAATGCCCGGCGTGCCGTTGCGGGGTTCCCGGCGTCGACTCCCCCTTGTCCGGGGCCGCCTCTTACCGGCTTTCCTCCCCCCCATCTACAGGATTTATCCTATTTCTTTTCTCCTTGCCCGGCCCTTATCCTGGTGCTCCGGGGAGCCCCCGCGCCACGCCGAAACGAACAGGAGCGGCCATGATCAGCGCCGAGGAGATCAAGCTCGTCAAGGACTATCTGTTGAAGCGCCGGGGGGAGCTTGTGGAGGAGCGGGAGCATGTCCAGGACTCCTGGGAGGCCCTCCACGAGCCCGAAGTGGAGATCGAGGAGCGGGCCCAGAAGGAGTCGCTTTCCAAGGGCTTGAATTTTCTCGATGAATTAGAGCTTGCCGAGGTCGAGGCCATCGACCGCGCCCTGGGTCGCGTGGAGAGCGGGGAATACGGCCTGTGCGAGACCTGCGGGGTTGAGATTCCCGCCAAGAGGCTCCTGGCCGTGCCCTGGACGACCCAGTGCGCCCGCTGCCGCCGGGCCGAGGAGGCCCGGGGCAGGCCGGAAATATCCCCCCCGGGCGCGGTGTCCGCCCAGTTGGGCTCGGAATACGCGGGACTGTCGGACGAGGCCCTTGCCGACGCGGTGTACGACGAGCTTTCCACCGACGGCCGGGTTTCCCTGGACGAGCTGACCATCACGGCCAGGAAGGGGGTGCTCCACCTCACCGGGGCCCTTCCCTCGGAGGAGGAGCACCAGGTGCTTCTGGAGATCGTGGAGGATGTCATGGGGCTTTCGGACCTGGTGGACACCCTCCGCATCGACCCGGTGGCCTGGGAGCGGGAAAACCGCACCCCGGGCAAAAAAAAGACCGGGTCCTTGGTCGACGTGGTGGCCGAGGGCCGCCCCCTGGAGAAGCAGGACTACGAAGACGACGTGGTGGACGCCATCCACGAGGGCAGGTCCATCTCCCCGGCGGACCGCCTCATCCGGGAAAGCGAGCCCGGGGAGGAGTGACCCGGAAATCCTTTCACCCGAATTATTCATGAAAAATGCACGCTGTTTCTTTGAGGAATGCTGACATCGGCGAAATTTTTCACCCTTCCGGCGAGCCCGATTCACGCGATAGCTGCGTCAGGAGGCGGTCGCGGTACA
>JAFDHW010000066.1 GCA_019308705.1 Deltaproteobacteria bacterium | reverse complement strand
AGAATTCCTCAAATAATCAGACCGTCTTTGGCGCAAGACCCAAAAAACAGCTCCAACGGATTGAAAATAAAGAAAAATTCGATCTCGGGCAAAATTGCTCATGAATAATCCGGGTTAGCCTCCCATGCGGCGTACCTTCTCCTCTCCAAAAAACACGGAGGGCCGGCCGCGATGGCCGACCCTCCGTAGTCGTGAACAAGGGGTGGTGCCGAGGGACAGAATCGAACTGCCGACACGGGGATTTTCAGTCCCTGAATATAAGAGTTTGCCGGCATTGGTTCATGCCCATGGAAACGGGCGTTTCGCGCGGTTTTCCGTCTTTCGCCGCCCCTTGTTATTATCAGCCCCCACCATGTACGAAGTATCCGACGGGGCGAACTGGAGGAACAAGGCGGACAATGGCCTGTGCATCCGCCGGCCCGACCTGGCCGCGGACCGGACGGAAATCTATGTCCGAAAAATCCGCTTCCGGGAAGTGGGGAAGATCGGGAAGGCAGAACTTCGATACTGTCGGGACACGGGGCGATATTTTTAACGCAGCACGAAAAAAACCCGCCATCAGGGTTTTCTGTCATTCGAAGATTTAGCGCCGCCTCTCTGATATTGGTCAGAAGAAAACCTGTTGAATACCACCAATTTTTGTGTCATTTCTGTCTAACTCTGCTCGGAAGCATTCATCCAGACGCTGCCTTGTGTGCGGATTTGACGCCGTCCCTCCCTCAAGTTGCGTCATCCTCTGCCGAATAGGAGAAATCTGTGGAAAGCGTCACCCTCCAACCTTTATGGGCCAAGGCTGATGGAAAAAATTTTCACCCGCTTATTTGCCACATGCTGGACGTGGGACACGTGGCCGCTGAACTCTGGGACGGGGCCGTGCACGGACTTATCCGGGGCAAGGTTTCGGATTGGATGGGCTTGCCCGAGGACTCCGCCGGCAGGTGGTTGGCCTTTTTCGCGGCCCTGCATGATTTGGGGAAAGCCTCACCCGGGTTCCAGGGAAAACGGCCGGAGCTGGCGAGAGGGCTCAAGGCCGATGGATATGATTTTCCCAAAACCGCGAAGGCGGTTCCACACGGGGCTGTCACTGCCTATGCCCTGCGAAAATTATTTATGGACCAGGAATTATGCCCGGGAGGATTCCCCCGGAACACGGCCCAGGCCCTGGCCAGCGCGTTGGGCGGCCACCATGGAAGCTTCATTTCCTCGCTTGAGGTCCAGGCGGTGAAGTCTTTTCGGCACCGTGGAAACAGCCATTGGGAAGCAGCCCGTAAACGATTCTTTTGCCAACTGGCCGGCGCCTTCCGCTTGGAGCCCAAGTCCTTTGCAATCCAGGAGGACCCCGCCTTTTTCGTTTTCCTGGCCGGTCTGGTTTCCGTTGCGGACTGGATTGGATCCAGCGAGGACTATTTTCCCTATGCCGGGGAGGCCACGGACATACCGGACTACGAAAAACGATCCAGGCAAAGGGCCAAAACCGCCCTCCAAGAACTCGGCTGGCTTGGGTGGGAGCCTGTCCGGCAGCAGACCACCTTTCAGGAACTTTTCGGTTTTCCCAAGCCTCGTCCCCTGCAGGAAGTAACCAGCAGTCTTGCCGTCACCCAGGAGCCGTCCTTTTTGCTCATCGAAGCCCCCATGGGAGAAGGCAAAACGGAAGCGGCCATGGAGCGGGCGGACTCCTGGGGGGATGTGCAAGGGCAAAGAGGCATCTACTTCGCCCTCCCATCTCAGGCCAGCAGCAACCAGATGTACGGCCGGGTGCATGAATTCCTGAATCGTCGTTACCCGGATGATGCCCGGATTCAGCTTCGCCTGCTTCACGGCCGGGCCTCGTTTGTAATGGAGGCCCGCAGGCTGGTGGATGATCCCGCTTTTTCGGGGGAAAACGGAGGGCGGGAATCGGCTGTTTCCTGGTTTTCACCCAAAAAGCGAGGGCTTTTGGCCCCTTTTGGGGTGGGAACGGTGGACCAGGCCATGATGTCGGCCCTGAAAAGCCGCCACGCCTTTGTCCGGCTTTTCGGCCTTGCCGGGAAGACCGTGATCATCGACGAGGTGCACGCCTATGACGTGTACATGTCCGATATCCTGGTTCGGCTTCTGGAATGGTTAAGGGCCCTGGGGACCTCCGTGGTGCTTTTGTCCGCCACCTTGCCCGCGGAGAAACGCAGGAAGCTGTCCCAAGCCTTTTCCGGAACCTTGCCTCCCGAGGAGGTCCCGTATCCGCGGATCACCTGGATGGAAAACGGTCACCTGCACTGCCGCCACGTTCCCGCGGAAATGGAAAAGGAAATCCATGTCCGGCAGATGCGCCAAGACCCGGAGGCGCTGGCCAGGGAGTTTAATCAAGCCCTGGAAAACGGCGGCGCGGCCGCGGTGGTGGTCAATACCGTGGACCGGGCCCAGGAGGTGTTTCGCGCCTTGGAGGATTCCGGTTTTTTTAAGCCGGAGGAACTTCTGTTGTTTCACGCCCGATTTCCCTTGGGCCTGCGCAAGGAAATCGAGGACCAGGCCCTGTCCCTTTTTGGCAAGGGGGATCGGGACCCTTCCCGGCGAACCGTGCTGGTGGCCACCCAGGTGGTGGAGCAGAGCCTGGATTTGGATTTTGACCTCATGGCCACGGATTTGGCGCCCGTGGACCTTGTGCTCCAGCGGGCGGGGCGTCTGCACCGCCATTCACGCGTGCGGCCCCCGGGGCTGGAGAAACCGGGTCTTTGGCTTTTGCTGCCTGACCGGGAAAGCAAGGAGGAGGCGCCCGATTTTGGGGGCTCGGCCAAAATTTATGATCCCTGGGTGCTCTTGCGGAGCTTCCTGGTGTTGAAGGACCGATCAAGCCTGAAGATTCCCGGCGGCCTGGAATCCCTGGTGGAGGCGGTTTACGGGCCGGAAAACATCCCGGGAACCCCTCAGGCACCCCAAACCTTCTTGGATGAAATGGCCGAAAACCGAGAGGAGAATAAGGCCTCTGATTCGACAAAGGCGAAAATGGCGGAAATCCCTCCGCCGTATTCGCCTGTCAACCCGAAATTCTTCAACGACTTTCGCGGCGATCTTGAGGACGCTGACGATCCCCGGGTGCACCAGGCCTTTTTGGCCAAAACCCGCCTGGGACCACCCTCCGTGAATGTGGTTTGTCTGCACCGGAGCGGTGACGGCCTGTTTTTGGACGCTTCCTGCAAAGAGCCCGTGGACTTGGAAATGCCGCCTACCCGGGAAATGGAGGAAAAACTAATTCTCCGGGAAGCTTCCCTGTCTCACCAGGGCATTTTCCCCATCCTTCAAAACACACCCGCCCCTTCAGCCTGGAAACGCAATGGAACCCTCAGGCACCATCGTGTCCTGGTCTTTGAAAACGGCGCGGCCAGGGCCGGAGACTTTGAAATCTTTCTGGATGAACGGCTGGGACTGGTCATTCGAAAACCCCAACAAAGGAGGTGTGCATGAGTCAAAATTTCTCTTTTGCCTTGGTGAATGAACCCTGGATCCCCTGCGTCCTGCCCCATGGAGGGGTGGAGGAGCGGGGCATCCTGGGCACCCTGGAGGATGCGGCCGGCATCATCCGGGTGGCGGACAGGAGTCCGCTTGTCACCGCAAGCCTGCACCGGCTGTTACTGGCCGTGCTCCACCGCGTGTTCGGCCCGGAGGATGAAACCGCCTGGCAGGGCATCTGGGGCAACGGCCGCTTCGACCAGGAGGCCCTCAAGGAATACCTGGAGGGTAAATGCGCTGGCCGCTTCGACCTGTTCCACCCTGAAAGGCCTTTCTATCAGGTGGCCCGGTTTTCCGGGAAGGTCAAAGAGAAGGAAAATCAGGCCTGTTCCCTGATCCAGGACCTCTCAAAGGATACCCTTTTCGACCATTACCACGAGGATCAGGATTATCCGCTGACTCCGGCCTTTGCGGCCAGGACGCTGGTCGCATACCAAGCCTATCATCGCGGCGGCATCTTCCGCCCCCCGGTTAGCTTTACCGATTGTCCAACCGCACGACACGCCACCTTCCTGGTTCACGGGAACAACCTGTTCGAAACCTTGTGCCTGAATCTCCTGGAGTATGGCGATGACCGGCCGATTATGGGGCCGGGGAAGGACCTTCCCGCATGGGAGCAGGAGCCGGTGGAATTAACCCTGGAGCAGCCGAGGGGTTATCTGGATTTCCTGACCTGGCAAAGCCGGCAGGTCCGGTTGGTGCCGGAAAGGGAGGGGGACAGCTTTCTGGTTCGCAATGCTCTTTTGGGATTGGGACGAAAACTGTCTTCCGATGGAAAGGATGTGGATCCTCTCGCGGCGTACTTGCGAAACAAGAAGGAGGGATACCGGGCGGTTCCATTCAGGGAGGGCAAGGCTTTGTGGCGGGACAGCAGCGCGATTTTCTCCCTGCGAACGGAGCAATCCAAGCCGCCCAAAACCCTGGAGTGGCTGGCCCGGCTGAAAGACCATGGCAGTCTTCCGGAAGAGGCGTTTTACAGCCTCGATGCTTTTGGGGCCGCCACGGAACCGGGCCAGGACAAAATCCACTTGTGGAGGCAGGAGCATCTGCCCCTTCCTGCAGCCATCCTGGATAGCGAAGAACTGCTTGCAATGATTCCGGATGCCGTGGACCGGGCTGAAATCGCCGCCAATGCCCTGAACCGGGCCGCCCGCACCTTCGCCTCGGACTTGCTGGCCCACGGCGACATGCCCGCGGACAAGAAGGAAGTTTCCCGGCAGGTGGAACATTTGGGCGTGCTTTCGGTTTTCTGGCCGCGCCTGGACGAGGCGTTCCACCGGCTTTTGGCAAATCTCCCCAAAAACCCCGAAGCCGCCCTGGAGGGTTGGACCGCGCACCTGGTGCGCACGGCCAGGGATTCCTTTGACCAAGCCATGCGGGACCTGGACCGGTCCGCCCGCACCACAAAGGCCATGGTCCATGCCCGCGGCGCGTTGAACGCCGGACTGGCCAAGATCGTGGAACTCATCGGAGAGGAGAAAGCGGCATGACCGAAATTGCAGAGCGGTTGAACAGGTTTCTCGAGCACCTGGAGTCCCTGCGGGACAAGGGGGACCGGGGCGCCCTGGCACAGCTGCGGAGGGGGCTTGCCAATGGGCCGGAACAGGACCCGGGCGTGTTCCGGCACGTTTTTCCCTTTGTGGCCGGAAGGCCCCGGGACGAGGACGTCTGCTTACTCCTGGCCTCCCTGTTCGCCTTGCACCCCGAGCCGGGAGGGCAGGGCAACATGGGCGACGTGTTCCGCCGCATCCGCGGGGTGACGGACAGCGACTCCGTGGAGGGCCGGTTCATGGCTTTGTTGAACTGCCGCGGGGAGGACCTGTCGCTTCACCTGCGCCACGCGGTTTCCCTGGCCAAGGCCAACGATGTCCCCGTGAACTGGAAACAGCTCCTTACGGACCTGCGCTTGTGGGACCACGAGCGCCGCTTTGTCCAGAGAGACTGGGCCAGGGGCTACTGGGGCCGGAAACAGGAAGCCGCCGAACCATCCCAATCCGAAAACCAAAACTAAGCCTTTAACGCCAAGAGGAGAAAAGCCATGTCTACTTTCGTGGAACTGCACCTGATCCAGAATTTCCCTCCCCATTGCTTAAACCGCGACGACACCAACACGCCCAAGGACTGCGAGTTCGGCGGCTTCCGCCGGGCCAGGATCTCCAGCCAGTGCCTGAAACGCTCCATGCGCCTGGCCCCTGTTTTTGAAGAAACCGTGGCCACCGGTCTGGGCGTGCGCACCAAGCTCATGCACGAGCGCCTGGTCAACCTCCTGAAGGAGGAAGGAAAGCAGGAAGACCAGGCGGAAAAAGCCGCCGCCGTTTTTGTCACCCTGCTCTTGAGCGCCATGGATGGAGAAAAGACCAAGGTGCTTCTCTACCTGGGCTACGACGAGGTGGAGCGCATGAAGAATCTGGTCCTGGAAAACTGGGACAAGCTCCTGGATGCCGCGGAAAAGGAAGCCGCCGCCGAGGAGGGTAAGAAGAAAAAGAAAAAGGACCCGGCCGTGGAGGCCCTGAAAAAGGAGCTGAAAAAGGGCTACACCCCCGGCACCAGGGCCGCGGACATCGCTCTCTTCGGCCGCATGATGGCCGAGCACCCGGACATGAACATCAACGCCGCCAGCCAGGTGGCCCACGCCATTTCCACCCACCCGGTGTCCATGGAGATGGATTTCTACACGGCGGTGGACGACCTGAACCCCAAGGAGGAAACCGGCGCGGGCATGATGGGCGTCACGGGCTACAATTCCTCCTGCTTCTACCGCTACGCCCTGGTGGACGTGGACAAGCTGACCGAAAACCTGGGCGGTGACAAGGAACTGGCCAAGAAGACCGTGGAGGGCTTCCTGCGCTCCGCGGTGGCCGCCATCCCCACGGGCAAGCAGAACTCCATGGCCGCCCACACCCCCCCGGACACCATCCTGGCCGTGGTGCGCCAAAACGGCGCGCCGGTTTCTTTGGCCAATGCCTTTGAAAAGCCCGTGCACCCGTCCAGGAAACAGAGCCTGGTGGCCGGTTCCACGCAGAAGATGGACGAGTACCTGGGCCTGCTGAAGACCATGTACGGCATGAACGGCGAGGCGGCCATGGCCGTGTGCACCACCCAGCCGGGGTCCCTGTCCGTCCTGAAGGACAGCCTGAAGGGCAACTTCGCGGAGGTGGTGGAAACCGTCCTTTCGCACATCGGCTGACAAGGAGGAACCATGGCACGGCACACGTTGTTGATGCGGCTGGCCGGACCCATGCAGTCCTGGGGCAGCCAGAGCCGTTTTTCCGTGCGCGACACGGGTTTGGTGCCCACAAAGTCCGGGGTGATCGGCCTTTTGTGCGCGGCCCTGGGAAGGGACCGGGCCCGGCCCGTGGAGGACCTGGCCGCCTTGCGGTTCGGCGTCCGGGTGGATTCCGAGGGCATCATGATGAAGGATTTCCACACGGTCCTGGACGTGATCAAGGCCTCCGGCGCCAAGGGCAAGGATGCGGTGATCTCCACGCGTTACTATCTGGCGGACGCGGATTTCCTGGTGGGCCTGGAAGGGACGGACCTGGAACTTTTGCGCACCCTGGACCACGCCCTGGGCCGGCCGGTATGGCCGCTTTTCCTGGGCCGCAAGTCCTTTCCCCCCGCGGCTCCGGTGCGGGTGCCCCAGGGGCTGGTGCGGGAGACTTCCCTGGAGGACGCCCTGTCCGCCCATCCCTGGCCCAGGCCTTTGGCCAGGATGCCCCGCAAACCGCCCGGAGCCTTGCGGATGGTTTTGGAAACTCCCTTTGGCGAGGGAGAAACCGTGGTCAGGGACCAGCCCCATGGCGCGGCCTATGCGGACCGGTCGTTTCTGGACCGGCACGCCACCACGGTCTATTTGCGCCTGGACGAGCAAGTACCCGTTCGTGAGGAGGAAGCATGTACCTCTCCCAATTGATCCTGGAGCATCCGCCCAGGTCCAGGGCTTTGCGCCGGGACCTGGCATTCCCTTATCAGATGCACAAAACCCTTTCCCGGGCCTTTGCCGACCAAGGGCAAAGGGTCCTGTTCCGGCTGGATTCGCCACGCCGGGGCGCGCCCCGTGTCCTGGTCCAGTCCGAACAGGAGCCGGACTGGAGCTTTTTGGGGCACATGCCCGGCTACGCCTCCCGGGTGACGGCCAAGCCCTTTGTCCCGGATTTTTCCCCGGGCCAGCTTTTGCGTTTCCGGTTGCGGGCAAACCCCACCAAAAAGGTGGGCACCTCCTCCAAGGCCCAGCGCCTGGCAGGGAAGAAAAACAACGGTCAGCGGCTGGCCCTGCTCATGGAGGAGGACCAGCGGGACTGGCTGGCCAGAAAGGCGGCCGCCGGGGGTTTCGTGGTCAACCCGGCTGCTGTCTGGATCAGCCGGGAGGACTCGCCTCGGTACATGGTCAAGGGCTGGCAGGGGGCCAACGGGAACAAGCGGAAGCTTTCCCTGTTTTCCGTGCTGTTCGAAGGCTATCTCCAGGTAAGGGACCCTGGGGAATTCGTCAGCACCCTGCGGTCCGGCATCGGCCCGGGCAAGGGTCTGGGCTTCGGCCTGCTCTCCCTGGCCCCTGCGTGAGGAGGCATACATGCCGAATCTCCAGGACTTGCCCGTTTTCGCGGACCGTTGGGGCTATCTGTATCTGGAATACGGAACCCTGGACCAGGATGCCGCCTCGGTTTCGTTTTCCAACGCCCAGGGGTCCATGCGGCTTCCCATAGACCAGTGCGCCATGGTGCTTTTGGGGCCGGGAACCAGCATCACCCACGCGGCCACCAGGACCATGGCAAAGAACAATTGTCTTCTGTGCTGTACGGGCGAAGGAGGCATCCGGTGGTATTCCTTTGGCACCGGCGGCACCCATTCGAGCCACCGGCTTTTGTTCCAGGCGCGATTGTATGCGGACGAGTCCCAGCGGCTGGAGGTTGCCCGGCGCATGTTTTCCAAGCGGTTTGCCGTGCCGCCGGACGCCACCCTGCAGCAGATGCGGGGCATGGAGGGAAGCCGTGTCCGGCGGGAGTACAAGGAATTGGCGGATACATTCGGCGTGGAATGGAAAGGCCGGAACTACGACCAGGGCAACTGGGACTGGGCCGACCCCGTGAACCGCGCCCTGTCCGCCGCCAATGCCTTGCTCTACGGCATGTGTCACGCGGCGATCCTGTCCGCGGGCTATTCCGCGGCCATCGGGTTCATCCACACGGGAAAGATGCTTTCCTTTGTGTATGACGTGGCGGATTTCTACAAAACGGAGCTCACGGTGCCGGTGGCCTTTGAGGTGGTTTCCGAGGGAGTCTCGGACCTGGAGCGGCGGGTGCGGAAAAAATGTCGGACCGCTTTTTTCCATGCCCGGCTTTCCCAGAGGATTCTGCCGGATATTGCGGAGGTGCTCAATGCTCCTGATGATCTTGAAGAACGCTCCGGCGAGCTTGAAGGGAGAGCTGTCTCGTTGGCTGATCGAACCGGAGGCGGGGATATTTCTGGGTAACCCCAGTGCGCGCGTCCGCGACCGCCTGTGGGAAAAAGCCCTGGAAAAGCGCAACCAGGGATATATCCTTCAGGTGTGGAGCGATGCTTCCTGTCCCCAGGGTTATCGTTGTCGCTGGATGGGAGAATCCACAAGGGAGATGGTGGACGTGGAGGGTCTTTTTCTGGTACGCAAAAAGCCCGTGGAGCGCAAGAAGCCCGGCCGGAAGACCAATTAGCGCGATTGCCCAATATCTGGAGTCCGTCTAAAAAGCCGGGTCCTGGATATTGGTGTTTTCCCCACGCCCGTGGGGATGGACCAGCCGTGCTTTCCGGTGCCATTTCCCTGCCCGG
>JAFDHW010000065.1 GCA_019308705.1 Deltaproteobacteria bacterium | reverse complement strand
TGCCCGTAGCGCGGGCGTGCATTCCTTGGCCGGTTTGGCCCGGCGATTTTGGTTTTGGAGCCGTCCCCAGCCGTTCGGGACAATGTTCTCATTTTTGGGAGGCAGCGCCCAATCCGGGCGGGGAAATACACCATGGCAAACCAGAACGACCTGATCCGCCGGCTGGCGGACGACCTCCTGGCCTCCGAATCCTGCGTGGCCCTCACGGGCGCCGGCATCTCCGTGGAAAGCGGAATCCCGCCCTTTAGGGGCAAGGGCGGGCTGTGGGAGCGGTTCGACCCCATGGAGGTGGCGCACATCGACTCCTTTCTGCGGGATCCGGCCCGGGTGTGGGACCTTTTGCTGCGGGAGATGCACTCCCTGCTGTCCACGGCCCGGCCCAACGCGGCCCATTTGGGCCTGGCGCGGCTGGAAAAAGCCGGGATCCTTTCCACGGTCATCACCCAGAACGTGGACGGCCTGCACCAGGCCGCGGGCAGCACGGACGTCATCGAGTTCCACGGCAATTTTGCGTGGCAGCGGTGCATGGAGTGCGAAAAGACCTATTCCACCCCCGAGGTGGACCTTTCCACCATACCTCCACTGTGCGCGTGCGGGGGCATCCTCCGGCCGGAATGCGTGTTCTTTGGCGAGGCCATCCCCGAGCATGAGCTGGCCCGGTCCTTCCAACTGGCCGCCCGGTGCGGGCTCATGCTGGTGGTGGGCACCTCGGCCGTGGTGCAGCCTTCGGCCAGCCTGCCCCAGGTGGCCCGGCAGCACGGGGCCCTGGTGGTGGAGATCAACCGGGAGCCCACGCACCTCACGGGCTCCGTGGCCCACTACTCCCTCCTGGGCCGGGCCGGGGACCTGGTGGGCGCCGTGGCCTCCCTGGTAGAGCAGGGCAGGGGGTGACCTCCGCCTTCCCAAAGGACCCGGCCCCCCTTCTGGTGGTTCACCAGGGGGCCCTGGGCGACCTGATCCTGGCCCACTGGGCCATGCGGTCCGTGCCGGGGCCGCTTCCCGCCCAAAGCGCCGCCGTGGTCCAGGCGTCCTGGATTCCCCTGGCCACGGACCTGTTGGGCTTTGGCCAGGCTCTTGCCGTGGAATCCCCCTGGTTTGCCTCCCTGTTCTCCCGGCCCAGCGAGCAGGCCGGAGCCTTTCTTTCCCCCTTTCGCACCGCCTTGGTGTTCTCCCGAAACCCCCTGCTGGCGGAGAACCTTTGCCGGGCCGGGCTTGCCGTCATCCGGGTTGCGCCCCGGCCGCCTTTGGGGGAATCCATCCACGCCGCGGAATACCTGGCCCGGGAACTGGCCAAGGGGCTTGGCCTGGAACCGCCGCAGTTTCCGCCTTTGTACCCCGAAGCTCCGGCCCCGGACCCTTCCCGCCGCAGGGTGGTGCTCCACCCCGGCGCGGGCAGCCGCCGCAAGCGCTGGCCGCTGGAAAATTTCCTGGCCCTCGAGCGCCTGCTTTCCCAAAAGGGCCTGGAGTGCACCTACCTGGCCGGCCCAGCCGAACCCGACCTCGCCGCCCAGTTGATGGACAAAGGCAAAGGCTTGCATAACCTGGTTTCCAGCTCTAACCTTAAACCACTGATTGAACGTTTGCGCGGGGCTTGCGGATTCGTGGGAAACGACTCCGGGGTGAGCCACATAGCGGGCCTTCTGGGGGTTTGCACCGTCACCGTGTTCGGGCCGTCGGACCCGGTGCGGTGGCGGCCCCTGGGACCGCGGTGCCGGGTGGCGCGCGGAGAAGTTTCTTGCGAGCCCTGCTTTGAAACCCGGGCGCAAAACTGCGATCACCCGGCGTGTCTCTTGGGCGTTTCGCCGGAGGAGGTGGCAGCGGCCCTGCTCGAAGAAACCGGGCTATAGGCTCACGTGGGTGAGAGTGACGTTTTTCCGGAGAATGCGCTGGGCAATGGTTTGAAACTGCTCGGTGACGTCCGTGACGTGGATGAGGGAGGGCACGTCGCGGCTGAGGTCCCGTTTCAAGGCGGGATTTTGCTCCAGGAACGCGGCCAGGGCCTGGGCCAGCGCCTGCGAGGAGTCGATGACCTTGACCCGTTTTCCGATCTTCTGCTGGATGATGCCCCGGAGCAGGGGGTAGTGGGTGCACCCCAGGATGAGGGCGTCCACCTGCCGGACCTTGAGGGGGAGGAGGTACTTTTTCACGATCATGCGGGTTTCGGGCTTGTCCAGCCACCCTTCCTCCACCAGGGGCACCAGCAGGGGACATTCCTTCTGGAACACGCGTTTTTGTTCGTCCCGCTCCTTGATCATGCGTTCGTAGATTCCGCTTTTCACCGTGGCGCGGGTGCCGATGACCCCGATGTTTTTTACCCGGGGCAGGGAAACGGCGGTTTCCACCGCCGGGGTGATCACCTCGAACAAGGGCACGTCAAAGGTTTTGCGCAGGGTGTCCACGGCCGTGGAGGAGGCGGAGTTGCAGGCCACCACGATGACCCTGGCGCCCTGGTCCAAAAGGAATTCCGTGTCCTGGAGCGCGAACCTGGTTACGGTTTCCGGGCTCTTGTTGCCGTAGGGCGTGCGCGCGGTGTCGCCCAGATAGCACACCGGGCAGTCCGGCAGGGCGCGCATCACCTCGCGGGCCACGGTAAGCCCGCCGATTCCCGAGTCGAAGATTCCGATCAAGCCGTCACCTCACAAGGGTTTGGTTGGGCCCCACCAAACACCAATCCGCTTTCGGGAGCAAGAAAAAATCCAGGGGCCCGGACAAACAAAGGGCGGAAGGGATGTCCCTCCGCCCGCAAAAACCCTTTTCCGGCCGGACCGGCCGGGGATCAGGTGGCTCAGGAAAAACCGCCGCCCGGCGTGCACGAGGGTGTGGAGCGGGTGCCGGCCTTTCCCGGCGACACGCTGCACGCGGACAACAGCTTGCGGGTCTTGGTGCTCCGGCACTTGGGGCAGGCCGGGGCCTTTTCCTCGCCCATGCGGGCCAATTCCTCGAACCGCCTTCCGCAATCCTGGCACTCGTATTCATAAATGGGCATGAACCTTGCCTCCTTGAAAAGGGGTGTTGATATTTACATAATAAAATAGAGTGATTTGAGGCAATGTCAAAAGGAAGGGAACACCATGCCTCCGGATTCCAACAAGCCCACCATGGACCAGAGGATCTTCCGCATGAACCTGGACGTGGAGGCGGTGTCCTTGTACCTGTTGCTCTGCGGGCTGGCGGACGCGGGAGCCACCCTGAGCCTGAAGAACGTCGAGCCCTCGTGGACCGGCACGCCGGAAGACCTGGCTATGGCCTTTGAAAGCCTGGAAAGGCGGAGGGTGCTGAAGAAGATCCTGTCGGACGAAGAAAACGCGGTCTTTCGCATCCAAGACCCGGGGGAGTGGGTCAAGGAGTAAGGCCGGTCATTCGCCCAGGGGCTCGCGGTATCCGCATTCCTTTTTCGGGCAAAGGAGGAAGGGTCCGGTCTTCTTGCTGGTCTTTTCCAAAAGGAACGGCCCCTCGCATTGGGGGCAGGCCTTGGCCACGGGCTTGTCCCAGGTGGCATAGGTGCACTGGGGATACTTGTTGCACCCGTAGAACACCTTGCCGCGCTTGGAGCGCTTTTCCACCAGCTCGCCCTCGCACCTCGGCTCCGGGCAGGCCACGCCCGTGGACACGCCCGTGCGCTGGGACCGGGTGTTCTTGCATTCCGGGTAGCCCGTGCAGGCGTAGAAGGGCCCGTAGCGGCCCTTTTTCAGCACCATGGGCCTTCCGCACTTCTCGCATACCTCGTCGGTGGGCTCTTCCTCCGGGGTCTGCTCGATCTGGAGCCTGCCCTTTTCATCCCGCACGTAGTTTCGCGTGAACCGGCATTCCGGGTACCCGGAACAGGCCAAAAAAGGCCCGTTCTTGCCCACTTTGATGTGCAGGGGCTTGCCGCACCGCGGGCAGGCCAGCTCCGTGGGAAGCCCCACGCCCTTGGCGGAGACCATCTTTTCCTCGGCCTGTTCCAGGTCTTTCTTGAAGGACTGGTAGAACCCCTCCAATACCCCGTTGGGGTCCGCCTGGGCGCTTTCCACCTGGTCCAGTTGGTTTTCCATCTGCGCGGTGAAATCCACGTCGAATATGTCGCCGAAGGTGGAGGTCAACAGGTCGTTCACGATGAAGCCCAGTTCGCTGGGCCGGAAATAGCCCTTGACCAGCTCCACGTAGCGCTTCTCCTGGATGGTGGAGAGGATGGTCGCGTAGGTGGAGGGCCGGCCGATGCCGTTCTCCTCCAGTTCCTTGACCAGGGTGGCCTCGGAAAACCGGGGCGGCGGCTGGGTGAAGTGCTGCTTTTTCTCCAGGCGTTCGCAGAAAAGCTTGTCCCCTTTGGCAAGGGGCGGCAGGGTTTCCTCTTTCTTCGGCTCGGTCTCGTCCTTGTCCAGGACCTGGAAACCCTCGAACCTCACCCGGGAACCCGATGCCGCGAGCTGGTAGGGGCCTGCATGGATGGTGGCCTGGGTCTGGTCCACCAGGGCGGGGTTCATCTGGGAGGCCACGAACCGCTTCCAGATGAGGGTGTAGAGGGAAAGCTGGTCCTTGGTCAGGAAGGGGGCGACCTTTTCCGGGGTGTTGGAAACGGACGTGGGCCGGATGGCCTCGTGGGCGTCCTGGACCTTTTTCTTGTTGCTGTACCGGCGCGGGGCCTTGGGGCGGTATTCCGGGCCAAAGGTCTTTTCCACGTATTCCAGGGCCTCGTTGGCCGCCTCCGTGGAAACGCGGGTGGAGTCCGTGCGCATGTAGGTGATGAGTCCTTCGGGCTCGCCGCCGATCTCCACGCCCTCGTAAAGCTGCTGGGCCACGGTCATGGTCTTTTTGGCCGTGAAGCGGAGTCTGCGGATGGCGTCCTGCTGCATCTTGCTGGTGGTGTAGGGCGCCTGGGGATTTTTGCGGACGGTTTTTTCCTTCACCCCGCCCACCACGAAGGAGGCTTTGGAAAGCTCCTTTTCCACGGCGTCCGCGGTCTGGCCGTTCGGGATGGAGAATCTTGCTCCGTCCTTTTTCACCAGCCGGCCTGAAAAGGCCGGGGCGTCGCCCTTTTTCATGCTGGCGGTGATGCTCCAGTATTCCTCGGGCTCGAACGCCTGGATGGCCCGCTCCCGCTCGCAGATGATGCGCACGGCCACGGACTGCACCCGGCCCGCGGAAAGCCCGCCCTTGACCTTGCGCCACAGCAGGGGGGAGACCTGGTAGCCCACCAGCCGGTCGAGGATGCGCCGCACCTGTTGGGCGTCGTACTTGTTCTTGTCCAAGGCCGTGGGGTTTTCCATGGCCTTTAAGACGGCGTTTTTGGTCAGCTCGTGGAACAGCACCCGGTGGAAGGTGCGGCCGTTCTTCTTCAACACCTCGCTGGTGTGCCAGGCGATGGCCTCGCCCTCGCGGTCCGGGTCCGGGGCCAGGTAGACCTCGTCGGAACCTTCCGCGGCCTTTCTCAGGGTGGAGACCACCTTCTGTTTTCCCGGAATCACTTGGTAGGTGGGCGAGAAGTTGCGGTCCACGTCGATGCCGAGCTTCTTTGGCGGCAGGTCCATGATGTGGCCCACCGTGGCTTCCACCTTGTAGTCCTTGCCGAGGTATTTCTTGAGGGTCCGCACCTTGGTGGGGGACTCCACGATGACCAGGGGTTTTTTCAAATCAATCGACCTCGTGAAAATAGTTTGCCCGGCTCTTGGACCACCAGGCCTTTTAGTTCCAGCGTCAACAGCAGGCCTGCCAGCTTGCCGGCGTCCATGGCCAGCCTGCGCGCCAAAATGTCGATGTGCACGGGGTAGGGCCCCAGCACCTCCAGTACCGCCGCCTCGTCCTGGGTTATTTCCCCGGCCGGCGGCGGTTCCTTTTTTTCGAGGGGCAGGCGTTCCATGTCTGTGAAGGACGCAGCCAAAAAATCCAGGATATCCCGGGCGCTGTCGGCGAGGGCCGCGCCCTGCTTGAGCAAGGCGTGGGTGCCCGCGCTCTTGAACGAGTTGATGCTCCCGGGCACGGCGAAGAGCTCCCGGCCCTGCTCCAGGGCCTGGCCGGCGGTGATCAAAGACCCGCTTTTGGCCGTCGCCTCCACCACCACCGTTGCCTTGCATATCCCGCTGATAACCCGGTTCCTCACGGGAAAATTAGACGCTTTGGGAGGTTCCGCAAGGGCGAATTCGCTTACCACCGCGCCTCCCTTGTCCACGATCTCGTGGTACAGGCCCTTGTTTTCCGGTGGGTAGATGGTTTCTAGGCCGCAGCCGAAAACCGCCCAGGTTTTGCCCCCGCCGGCGAGCGCGCCCTCGTGGGCCGCGGTGTCTATGCCCCGGGCCATGCCGCTTACCACTACCACGCCCGCCCTGGCAAGGTCCTTGCAAATCCTCCTGGTGGCGGACAACCCGTACCGGGTGGCGTTTCTGGAGCCCACCACGGCCACGCACTTTTCCGTGGGCGCAAGTTCCCCGTATACGTACAGGTACGGCGGAGGGTCCGCGATGTGCCGCAACAGGGGAGGGTAATCCGGGTCGTGTTGGGTGGTGACGGAAAAACGGGGGTTTTTCGCGGCGCTGTCCAGTTCTTCCTTTGCCGGGCCCGAAAGCCTGCTTTTGGCCACGCTTTTTGCGATGCGGGGGGGAAACCCCGCCTCGATGATCTGTTTTTCCCCTGCGCCAAGCACCTTTTCCGGGCCGCCGAAGTGTTCCACCAGCCTCCGGAACCACACCAGTCCCACCCCCTGGGTGTGCTTCAGCTGGAACCAGGGGACAAGGTATGCCTTCCTGTCCCCGGCCGTTATTTTCTGGCTGCGGATTTCTGCCATGCAAGAAGGAATGGACTGGCCACGTAAATGGACGAATAGGTTCCCACGATCACCCCGATGATCAGGGCGAAGGCGAATTCCTGGATCACGCCGCCGCCCAGCACGTACAGGGCCAGGACCACGATGAGCGTGGTGCCCGAGGTCAGCAGGGTGCGGCTCAAGGTCTGGTTGATGCTCTTGTTGATGATGATTTCCAGGGGCTCCCGCACCAGCTTTCTGGTGTTTTCCCGGATGCGGTCGAACACGATGATGGTGTCGTTCAACGAGTAGCCCACGATGGTGAGAAGCGCCGCTATGGTGGGCAGGTTGAACTCCTTGTTGAAGATGGTGAACACGCCCACGGTGATGATGACGTCGTGCAGAAGAGCCGCGATGGCGCCCATGCCGAATCTGAGCTTGAGCACGATGAACCCGCCCACGGCCACCACCAGGGCCGCTATGATCTGCAGGGGAATGGACACCCCGCCCAGGTTCAAGAAGGTGACGATGCCGAACACGAGGATGGCCATGACCGCCGAGGGAATCCACTTGAGCTCGAACCGGCCGGAAATGTACACGGTGATGAACAAAAGAGCGTAGAGCATGGCCAAAAGGGCCTTTTCGCGGAGGTCCTTGCCCACCTGGGGCCCCACCATCTCCACGCTGCGGATGTTCACACCAAGCCCCGTGGCCTTGGCCAGGGCATCCTTGATCTGCTCGGGCTTGTGGCCCTCGCCGCCTTCGGCCACTTCGTCGGTGCGGATGCGGTATTCGTTGTTTTCCAGGCCGAACCGCTGCACCGTGGCCGACTCCATACCCAGGGGGGCCAGGGAGGAGCGGATCTGCTGCGCGGAAACGGGCTCGGAAAACTGCACCTGCACCACGGTGCCTCCGGCAAAGTCCACGCCGTAGAGGGGACCGCCGTGCATTACAAGGCTTACGATGGAAGCGGCGATGAGCGCCAGGGAAAACACCAAAGCGATGCGGCGCTTGCCGATGATGTCTAGGTTGATGTCCGGATTGATGAGCTGCATGGCGTCCTCAGATGCTCAGGGCCTTGATGCGGCGGTAAAAGAGAAAGTAGTCGAAGATGATCCGTGAGACGAACACCGCGGTGAAGAAGCTGGCCACGATGCCGATGGACAGGGTGACCGCGAATCCCTTCACCGGGCCGGTGCCGAACTGGAAGAGCACCAGCGCGGCCACCAGGGTGGTGACGTTGGCGTCCAGGATGGTGAGGGTGGCGCGGGAAAAGCCCGCATCCACCGCGGCCCCCGGCGTCTTGCCCAGGCGCAGTTCCTCGCGGATGCGCTCGAACACCAGCACGTTGGCGTCCACGGCCATGCCGATGGTCAGAATCACGCCCGCGATGCCCGGCAAGGTCAGGGTGGCCCCGAACATGGCCAGGCCGCCGGCGATGATGAGCACGTTCAGGACAAGCGCCAGGTCCGCCACCAGGCCGGCGCCCTTGTAGTAGACCATCATGAACACGGCCACCAGCACAAAGCCGATGAGTATGGAAACGAGCCCCATGCGGATGGAGTCATGCCCCAGGGACGGCCCCACGGTGCGCTCCTCCAGGATGTTCACCGGCGCGGGAAGGGCGCCGGCCCGGAGCACGATGGCCAGGTCCTTGGCCTCGGCGTCCGTGAACCCGCCCTCGATCATGGCGGAGCCGCCTGCGATCTTCTCCCGGATCACCGGCGCGGAGTAGACGGTGTTGTCCAGCACGATGGCCAGCCGTTTGCCCACGTTCTCGGCGGTGATGCGCTCGAAGATGCGCGCGCCGTTTCTGTCGAACTCGATGGAAACGTAGGGGTCGCCGTACCGGGAGTCAAAGGCCACCCGGGCTTCCTGCAGGTACTCGCCGGTCAGAAGCACCTTTTTCTTCACCAGGTAGGGGGTGCGGATGGTGCGGCCGGTTTCCTCGTGGGTGCGGCTTTCGTACAGCACCTCGGACTCCGGCGGGGGATGGCCCTCCAGGGCGCGTTCCAGGCTGTGGGTCTCGTCCAGCATGCGGAACTGGAGCTGGGCGGTGCGGCCCACCAGCTCCTTGGCCCGGTCCGGGTCGTCGATGCCCGGAAGCTGGATCAGGATGCGGCGTTCGCCCTGGCGGCGGATGTCCGGCTCGGTGACCCCGAACTGGTCTATCCGGTTCCGGATGGTCTCCAGGGCCTGGGCCACGGCCAGTTCCTTGACGCGGTCGATCTCGCTGTCGGGCAAGGTGATGCGCATGACCAGGTCCTTGCCCTGTTCGTCGCGGGAGACGACTTTCAGGTTGGGGAACTGTTCGTCGAACATCTTCTGGAAGGCTTCCCGGCCTTCCTGCCCCAACAGCCGGATGCTGATGACGTTCTTGTCAAGGGCAAGGTCGCGGTAGCGCACCCGGGCCTTGCGGAGTTCCTCCTGCATGTCCTGGACCGTGCGCTGCAACGTGGACTCCACGGCTTTTTCCGCCTCCACCTCCAGGGCCAGATGCATGCCCCCCTGCAGGTCCAGCCCCAGGTTGATCTTGGTATGGGGCCACCAGGTTTCCTGGAAGGTGGGGACCAGAAGCACGATGGCCGCCACGATCACGGCCCCCGCGACCACTGCCCGCCAGGTCAGATTCTTCAATGGCTGCTCCTCGGTTTTTTGCGAAAAGCGGTAAACGGGGTATCAAGCTTCATTCCCGGGGCTGGGAGGCCTGGGAGGGTTCCAGGCTCGCCACCGCGGAACGAAGCACCTTGATCTTCACCTTGT
>JAFDHW010000064.1 GCA_019308705.1 Deltaproteobacteria bacterium | reverse complement strand
CAGGAACCGGTCCAGCGCCCAGGGCTGCCAAGCGAAAAACACCGCTGCGGCCGCAATGACCAGCAGCGGGATCACCCTGAGGAGATTTTTCATGAAGGTTCTGATCCGCCGGGGGTGGAGGAGCTCTCCGCTTCTTTATAATCCGCCTCCGGCCATGGGGCAAGGGGCCCGGCTATTTCAGCCCCTGGTTCAGGCGTTCGTCCGGGGAAAGGCGCAGGACGGATTCCGCCGCCGCTTGGTTGGTGCCGGGGCATAAGCAACCGCGGTCACCTTTTTTTGGACACCCGGGTCAAAGGCCGGGGGGCGCGCGTCCCCGGCCCGGAGGGTTACCGGCGCTTGTAGGCGTTGGTGATGGTTACGGACACCCGGCGGTTTTTCGCCTGGCCGTCCTTGGCGGCATCGGGGCCGAGGGGCATGGCGCCCCCGTAGCTGTGGACGGTGATGCGGTCCGGCATCACGGACCATTTCCGCACCAGGTAGTCCTGCACATTCCTGGCCCGCTTTTCCGAAAGCCTCAGGTTGTATTCCTCGTCGCCAACCGGGGAGGCGTGGCCTGCCAGAAGGACCGTGGCCTCGGGATGGTCTGCCAGGAATTTTCCGGCCTCGTCCAGCTTGTAGCGGGCTTCAGACCCCACCAGGGCGGAGTTGTTGGCGAAGTGGACCACGTAATCCCTGGCCGCCACGGGGATGGCGCAGCCGGCCTGGTTCACGGCGTAGGTTTGGGGCGTGCCCCAGCACTTGTCATCGGCGTCCACCACGCCGTCGCCGTCGGAATCCTCGGTCTCCGCGGCCGTTTTCACGGCTTTTCTGGTGCAGAGCGCGCCGGTGCAGATTTCCGGCGACCCGGGCAGGAGGCCGTAGTCGATGACCTCGGAGCAGTCGTTGAGCCGCCCCAGGCTCTCCAGCATCTGCATGCTCTGGCGGTCCTGGGCCATGTTGACGACCTGGAAGCACACGTCGTACTGGCGGTTCAGCACCCGGGCGTGTTCCAAGGGGTTCCTGCCCTGGTAGCGGCCGTCGGTGAACAGATAGATGACCGTGCGGCCGCACAGCCTGCGAAGGGGCCGGTTCAGTTGCGCCAAGGCCTCGTCCAGGCGGGAGGCCGGACCGAACGCGCCGCCCGCTTTGTAGGAAACGGGCAGTCCGGCGATGGCCTTGGCGAATTCGCTCTTGTCATATACCTGGAGTTCGTAGACGGGTTTGAACGGCGAGAAGGTGTACAGGGCGGCGTACCAGCCAAGGTCCGGGATGTCCTCGTTCATTTCTTCGAGGATCTGTCTGGCCACGGCCAGCTTTTTTTCATCCCTGGCCCAGTGTCTCTGGTCCATGGACCCGGACACGTCGAACAGCACGATGAAGTTCTGGGCCTCGCGCTCGATCTTGACCGTGCAGGAGCCGCCCCGGGGCAGGGTCACAGCCAGGATCAACAGCCCCGTGAGCACGAAAAAGGACGTTTTTGGAAAACGCATGTTTCCTCCTTTTCGTTTTCATGGCGGGGCCGGCTTTTTTGAACACGGAAAAGCCGCCGGCGGCTTTTCAACGGGTTAGCCGTCTCCTTTTACTGGAGCTTGGAAATGGCGTCGTGGAAGGACTTTTCCAGGTCTTTCCACGCGGATTCCACGCCTTTTTTTACGCTCTCCCAGGCGTCCGCGCTGGCCCGGCGGAGTGAATCCAGCCGCTGGCGCAGGTCCTGCTTGCGCTCTTCTAAGCTTTCGATCTTGGCGTAATACTCCTCCTTGGCCGCGGCGGTGGCCTGCTGGCATTTTGCGCGAAGCTCCCTGATCTTGGCCTCGTAGCCTTCCAGCTCCTCCGCAAGCTTCTTTTCGTAAGCTTTACGTTCCTCCATGTACGGCACCTCCCCCTTTTTCAAAAAGTATGCTTTGTCATCATCTCCTCCACCTCCGCTGCCCCTTCAGAATAGAATTTTTCCTCTTCGGGGTCCAGGTGGCGAAGCAAGCGCAGAAATTCGCCGGCATGGACCTTTTCCTCCTCGGCGATGTCCATGAGGACCTCCCTGGCCAGCTTGTCGTCCGTGGATTCGGCAAGCTGCATGTAAAGCTGGATGGCCTCGTATTCCGCGGCGATGCTGTAACGGATGGCGCGGACAAGCTCGGAGTTGGTGATCTTGCGGTCCAGGGCGTTTCCTGCAAACGGGTTGGCGAATTCCGGCATAGGGGCCCTCCCCTTTGGGATGGTCGAAAATTCCCGGCCGTATTTATTAGTTACCATGAATACGGCCTCGTAATCAAAAAAAATGCCAAAGATCAACGCATCCATAAATGGGCATTATACCGTATAAGGCGCCGGAGTATGCGGTAGCCCGGAAAAGCTTTGCTCATTTGCCCTTTTTCAGGGCCTCGAATCCGGACACGATGTCCAGAAGCTCCTCGGTGATAGTCATCTGACGGCGCTGGTGGTACTTGGCGTTCAAGTCGGCGAGCTTCTGGTCGATGTTTTTTTCCGCGCCCTGCATGCTGGCCAGGCGGCTCGCATTTTCGCTGGCCGCGGAATCGGCGAACGCGCGGAAAAGCCCTGCGAACAGGTATTCGGAAACCAGGGAAGAAAAGAGCGGCTCCCAGTCCATGCCCAGCATGGGCAGGGCCTTGGTGGGCCAGGGCTCTTCCCGCACCCGGTCCAGCCAGCGGCGGTCCAGGGGCAGAAGCTCCACCGTGGTGGGCGTAAACGAGGACTGGCCGCGGGGCCGGGCGTAGAAGAGCACCACGGCGGTGATGTTCTTGCGCGTGTTCCACTGCTGGATCACGTCCAAAAGGTCCTGCACCGCCGGGGTGATGCCCTCCACGCCGCCGGGCACGGGAAACACTTGCTCCAGGGCCAGCCCGGCGTCTTCCAGCCTGTTGGCCGCCCGGTGGCCCACCGCCACAAGCATCGTGTCCCCCGCCCCGGGCCTTAGGCGTTCCATCTCGGAAAACGCGTGCTCGATCACCCGTTCGTTGAGCTGGCCGGCCATGCCCATGTCCGAGCCGAACACCACCGCGCCCATGGCCTCCCTGGGCGCCTTGCGCGCGCCTACGGAAAGCCCGGGCCGGTTCCTGAGCGCGGCCTTCAGGGCCAGTTCCACGGCGCGGTTGTACCGGGCGAGCGAATGCACGGCCTGGGTGTACTGGCGGATGTTCACCGCGGCCAGGGCCTTCATGGTGCGCACCACGCTCCCTATTTCCCCGGTGGAGCGGATGGTCTTTTTCAGGTCCTCGATGGTTTCCATGAAACGGTCGCCGTCCGGCTATCCGCCCTGCTTTTCGCCCAAAGGCTTGTTGTCTCCGTTCTTGGCCTGCTCCGGATTTTCCCCGAAAGCCTTCTCCCGTCCCCCGGCGGCTTTCCCTTCGGGCCGCCCGGGTTTTTGTCCGTCTTCCCTTGGGGTCTGCTCTTCCACGGCGGCCCGGGCCTCGCGCTTGAGGGCCTCTTTGTCCTGGTCCGAGAGCTTTTCCGCGTGGTGAATCTTTTCCCGTATCCCCGGCAGCTTCTCCCGGATGCGCGCGATGACCTTTTCTTGGGCCTCGGCCATGGCGGAAAGCTCCACGTTGTCGAAGACGCCTTGGTTCACGGCGTAGAGAACGGCCACCTGGTCCGCGGCGGGCATGGTGGCGTATTGGGGCTGCTTGAGGATTTCCCGCACCCTGCGGCCCCGTGCCAGGGTTTTCTTGGTCTCCGGGTCCAGCCGGGTGCCAAAGCGCGAAAAAATCTCCAACTCCTCGAATTGGGAGTAGGAGAGCCTCAGATCGCTGGCAACGGCCCGGTAGGCGGGCAGCTGGGTCTTTCCCCCCACCCGGGACACGGACTTGCCCACGTCCACCGCGGGCAGGCTGCCCTTCTGGAAAAGCTCCGGCGAAAGGTAGACCTGGCCGTCGGTGATGGAGATGAGGTTGGTGGGGATGTAGGCGGAGATGTTCTGGGCCTCGGTCTCGATGACCGGCAGGGCGGACAGGCTGCCCCCGCCGTGCTCGTCGTCCAGGTGGGTGGAGCGCTCCAAAAGCCGGGAGTGGATGTAGAAGATGTCCCCCGGGTAGGCCTCCCGGCCCGGCGGACGGCGCAGGAGCAGGGAAAGCTCCCTGTAGGCCCGGGCGTGGCGGGTGAGGTCGTCGAACACCACCAGCACGTCCCTGCCGGCCTCCATGAAGTGCTCCCCCATGGAAGTCGCCGCATAGGGGGCCATGTACTGGAGCCCCGGCGGGTTCTCCTCGGTGGCGATCACCACCACGGTGTAGTTCATGGCCCCGGCGTTGGAAAGGTCCGCCACCACCTTGGCCACGGCCGAAGAGCGCTTGCCGATGGCGCAGTAGATGCACAGGACGTCGAATGGTTTCTGGTTGATGATGGCGTCTACGCAGATGGCGGTCTTGCCGGTCTGGCGGTCGCCCAGGATGAGTTCCCGCTGGCCCCGGCCGATGGGGATGAGCGCGTCGATCACCTTGATGCCCGTGTGCAGCTGCACGGTGACGGGCTTTCTGTCCAGGATGGCCGGGGCGTGGCGCTCCACGGGCAGGCGGCGTTCGGTGTGTACCGGGCCCGCGCCGTCCAGGGGCCGGCCCCGGGGGTCCACGATGCGGCCCAAAAGCCCATCGCCCACGGGCGTGTCCAGCACCCGGCCCGTGCGGAAGGCCTCGGCCCCGGCGAAAAGCCCCGAGGGCTCGTCCAAGAGCACCACCCCGGTTTCCTCCCGGCCCAGGTCAAAGGCCAGGCCGGTCTCGCCGCCGGCAAAGCGGATGACCTCCTCGTACTGTACGCCCCGCAGGCCCGTCACCTGCACCACGCCCTCGCCCACGGAAACCACGGTGCCCACCTCGCGCACCGCGGGCAGGGCGGGTTTCTGCTCCATGGCGGCGGAAAGGCTTTGCCGGGCCTCCTGTATGGCCTGTTCAAGATACTTGGCCGTTTCCATGGTCAAGAGCCTTTCCCCGGGGCGGATACTTCCTTTTCTTTCCGCTCCTTTTCCATGCCCGGCCCGCCCTCCGGAGCGCCCTTTTGCGCGTCCGCCTTCAGGCGTTGTGCCTGCTGCTGCTCCTGCGCGGCCGGGGCAAAGAACTCCTTGTGCGCGGCGCGGGCCAGCTCCCCCAGGTAGTCCGTCGCGCTCCAGGCGATCTTCTGGCCCCGGGCGGAAAGCTCGATGCCCAGGACCAGGGAGGGAATGGTCTCGAATTCCACTTCGGCCTCCCTGGCCAGATGGTCGGCCACGGCCTTTTTGAGCCGGTCCTTGGATTCTTCGGAAAGGTCGAAGGCGGTTTTGGCGACCACCTGGTTTTCGTCCGCGGCCGCGGCCCGGGCGAACGCGTCCCTTCGTTCGGCGTCCAGATTTTCCAACTGGGCGGCGAACCGCTCCACGGCCTGTTGCTCCAATTGCTTGTCCGCGAGGTCCGCGATGACGGCCCGGGCCATGTCCGGCACCATGGACCGGGCCAGGTCCGTCAAGCTCGCCAAGAAGTTCTGCTGTTCGTTCTGAAGGCTCTGGGTCCAGCGTTCGCGCTTTTGGTCCACCTCCTTTTTGGCGTTTTTCAAAAGCTTTCTTTTCTCCTGTTCGGCCTCCTGCCGGGCCTGGGCGATCAACGACTCCTTTGCCTGCTCCAGTTCACGGTTCTTCCGCTCGAATTTCCGCTTTTCCTCCTCTGCTTCCTTCTTCTTTTTTTCCGCCTCTTCCATGCGGCCGGCGATGGACTGCTTGCGCTTGTCCATGGCCGCGACGATGCGGTTGTAGAGGAAGTGCTTGAGCAGGGCCACCAGGATCAGGAAATTGACGATCTGGGCGGCTACGGTGAACCAGTCGATGAGCAACGGCTTATCCTCCCGCCACGGCGATCACGTGGTCCCAGAACGGGTTGGCGAACAGGATGATCATGGTGACCACGAAACAGTAGATGGCCGTGGATTCGATCATGGCCAGGCCCACGAAGAGCGTCCGGGTGATGGTCCCGGTTTCGTCGGGCTGCTGGGCGATGGAGGCCAGGGCCTGGGCCACGGCGCGGCCTTCGCCGATGGCGGGTCCGATGGCCCCCAGGCCGATGCACAACCCTGCGGAAAACACGGAAAGCATCCCGATGGCGGTTACAGCATCCATTTACGCCTGTCCTTTCTCTTTGGATTCCGGTTTCTGTTCTTCGGCTTCCTGGACGTGGGCCCGCGTGGCGGAGGCGATGTACACCATGGCCAGGACGGCGAAGATGTATGCCTGGATCACGCCGGTCAGAAGCCCCAGGGCCCGCATGAGGATGGGGAAGAAAAGCGGGGCTAAGGCCAGGAAGATGGCTATGATTTTGTCCGTGCTCATGATGTTGCCGAAAAGCCGCACGGCCAGGGCCAGGGTGCGGGAAAGCTCACCCATGATGTTGAAGGGCAGCATGATCATGGTGGGCTGGACGTACTGCTTCAGATAGCTGGTAAGCCCCTGGCTCTTGATGCCGTACACGGGCACGGCCACGAACACGCAGACGGCGAGCGCCGCAGTGGTGGAAAGGCTGGCCGTGGGCGCCACGTACACGGGAAACAGGGTGAGCAGGTTGGCCGTCAGGAGGAACAGAAACAGGGTGCCGATGAAGGCCATGTATCGGTCCGGGTCCTGATGGCTCATGTCGCGGATCTGGTTCCTTATGCCCATGACCAGGATCTCCAGGAGGTTTTGCCACCGGGAGATTTTCACGTCCGTGGACAGGTTCCGCGTCACCAGCCAGGAGCCGATGACCATGAGGAGCATGACGCCCCAGGTCCACAGGAGGGTGAGGTTTACGTGGGCGAAACCCCACTCCCAGAAGACCACCTGGTCCGGGGTGATGTCCTTGATGCTCATGAAGCCCATCGAGTGGTGTCTCCCTTGTCCGGCCCCGGAGTTTTTGGAGAGGGCGTGCGGAGCCTGGAGGGGGACAGCATCCGGCTGGCGGCCACCCGGGCCGCCAAAAAGGCCCCCAGGGCGGTGAGGATGAGCGGGGCCTGGCCGCGCCCGGCCCACACGATGGTCCCTACCGCGACGGCCGCCCGCACCAGGAAACTCGCCGCGGTGAGGACGAAGGGGCTTCGGGACTCCGCCATGTGGTTTATGGTCCACCACAGGCCCATAAAATACAGGCCCCCGGCGGCCAGCCCGGCCAAGACCGCCTGGATGAAATGCAGGGTGGGCGGCATGTTATCCTCCTCTCGCTTCCCGGATACCGGTTGTCATTTCCTGCTCTCCCGCTGCACCCAGTACCAAGCGTTTACACACCCCGCGGCCACGCCGACAAAGAGCAGCGTGAGGGTAAACGAGATGGGCACGGCAGGGTATTTCTTGTCCAGCCAGATGCCGATGGCCACGCCGATGACCGTGGGGATGGCCACGGACCAGCCCACCAGGCCCAACATGCCCAGGCCGAACCACACGGATTCTTCGCCCTGCTCGCGGCGGCGCTCCTTTTTCTCCTGCTTGACGGCCACCTCCCGGGCCATGTGCCGGGCAGCTTTTTCGGAGCCCGATTCCCGGCCCCTCTCCCCTCCGGCGGGGTGCTTTTCGGAGTCCTTGCCCTTGTCCTTACGCGCCATGTTTCTGGATCTCCAAAAACCGGCGGATGAAACCGGCCTCGATCTTGGCCGTGGCGGACCGGGCCTTCTTCGCCCGCTCGTCCTCCAGGGAAAATTCCCGTTTTACGGTCTGCTTCAGGCTGGGCAGATCCGGCCCCATCATCGCGTTTCTCACCGAGACCAGGACCGTGTCCCCGGTCTTGACCAGCACGCCCTCGTCCACGGCCAGAAAGATTTCCTGGCCCGTGCCCTGCCGGATGAAAGAGAAGATGCCGGGCACCAGGGCCGTGACCATGTCGATGTGCGCCGGCTCCAGGCAGAAGTAGCCGCCCCCGCCCTCGGCCACCACCTTGGCGGCGTCCTCCTCCAAGAACACCTTGGCGGGCAAAAGCACGGAGAGCTTCATGGTTTGGCCTCCGACGCCTTGCCGGTCATGTACAGGGCCTGCTCGGGGACCTCGTCGAACTCGCCGGCCAGGATGCGCTCCGCTCCCTCGATGGAGTCGGCGAGGTCCACCACCTTGCCCGGGTAGCCGGTGAACTGCTCGGTGACCACGAAGGGCTGGGTCAAGAACCGCTCCAGCCGCCGGGCGCGGCGCACCTTTTGCCGGTCCTCTATGGAAAGCTCCTCTATGCCTAGCATGGCGACGATGTCTTTCAGGTCCTCGTAGGCGGCCAGGGTCTCGCGGATCTCCCGGGCCACGTGATAGTGGCGCTCGCCCACCACCTGGGGCACCAGCATGGCGGAGTTGGACTGCAAGGGGTCGATGGCCGGGTAAAGCCCCTGGGAGGCTTTCTTCCTGGAGAGCACGATGGAGGCGGAAAGGTGGCCGAAAGTGTGCACCGCCGCGGGGTCGGTGAAGTCGTCCGCGGGCACGTACACGGCCTGCACGCTGGTGATGGCCCCGGTCTGGGTGTTGCAGATGCGCTCCTCCAGATGGGCCAGGTCGCTGGCCAGGGTGGGCTGGTAGCCCAGGCGGCTGGGCAGTTGGCCCAGCAGCCCGGAAACCTCCTGCCCGGCCTGGATGAAGCGAAAGATGTTGTCCACCAAAAAAAGCACGTCCATCTTTTCCACGTCGCGGAAGTGCTCGGCGATGGTCAGGGCCGCGTGGCCCACCCGAAAGCGCGCGCCCGGCGGTTCGTTCATCTGGCCGAACAGGAGCACCGCGTTGGGCAGGACCCCCGCCCTTTGCATCTCCCGGTACAGTTCCTCGGCCTCCCGGCACCGCTCGCCGATGCCGCAGAACAGGCTTACGCCCTCGTGCTGGCCCACCATGTTGTTGATGAGCTCCATGATGAGCACGGTCTTGCCCACGCCCGCGCCGCCGAAGAGCCCGGCCTTTCCGCCGCGCTCCAGGGGGGCGAGCAGGTCGATGGCCTTGATGCCCGTGGTGAAGACTTCCGAGGTGGTGGACTGGCGGGAAAAGGGGACCGGCTCCTGGTGGATGGATTTCCAGGCTTCGCCGGATAAGGGTTCCTTCTTGTCGATGGGCCGGCCGAACACGTCCAGCACGCGGCCCAGGGTGCGGGAGCCCACGGGAACGGAAAGGCTTTTACCCGAGTCGAAGATGGGCGCGCCCACGGCAAGGCCCTGGGTGCGGGTAAGCGCGATGCCACGGGCCGTGTGCTCATCCAGGTGGGTAAGGGTCTCCACCACGATGCCCCGGTCGTCGCCGGCCAGAAGCACGTTTAACAGGGGAGGGGGCTCCTCGAACCATGCGTCCACCACCGAGGAGCGCACCCCAACCACCATGCCCTGCGCCCCGCCGGAGCCGGGAGCGTGGTCAGCCTGGCGAATCATCAAGCCTAACCCGTTTCCCTCTGTTTTTGTTTGACGTCGTGGTTTTGTTCGTGCCCGGCCGCGCGTTTTTTCACCTCTATCACCCTGTCCGGGTTTAGCCCGAATTATTCATGAAAAATTTCACCGAATAAAATATTTATATGGATTTAAACAGGTTAAGTGCCAATGGAAGGGTCCTTGAAAAATGCACGCTGTTTCACCCTTCCGGCGAGCCCGATTCACGCGATAGCTGCGTCAGGAGGCGGTCGCGGTACAAAAGTACAGCTTCCCTCCTCCTTCCTTACTCTCGCGCGAATCGAACTCGTGAATGATCCGGGTTAGAGAAGGTGTCAACGCCCCCGGACCCCGGGTGTTCGGCGAACTCCGCCGGCAAAAGAAGCTTCTTGTCCCCGGAGGCGGCCGCCAGCGCCCGGCAACAGGCCTCGCGCAACTGGTCGTATTCCTGGATGGTCAAGCCCCGGAACAAGGCGATGCGTCCCAGCACGGGGCCCACGTGGCGCGTGAAAAGCACTTCAACGCCGTTTCTTGCCGTCATGAACAGATCAGCCCTCTCCTTGTTTCTCCGGAAGGTGCGCGATCCTGGCTCTTTCCCTGTGGCGAGGCATGGGAACCGGGCGCTAAAAACCGTTTACGCGGGCTTGGGCGCGGGCACCACCAGCACGGGGCAGGGAGCGAGCTTGAGCACCTTTTCCGCGACCGAGCCGAACACCATTCTGCGCACCCCCGTGCGGCCGTGGGTGGAAATCACCACCATGTCCGCCTTCTCCTTTTTGGCGGTTTCCACGATCTTTTCGTAGGGCACGCCGTCCAGCACCCTGTGCCGGGACTTGATCCCGGCACCGGTCAGCTTTTTGGCCAGCTCGGTCAGCCTCTTGTCCGCTTCCTTGTGCAGTTCCATGAGGAACTCGGGTACGTTCAGGCTTCCATAGCTGGGCCCGGCGGGCAAGGGCGCCACCACGTGCACCAAGACCAGCTCCGCGGAAAAGGATTTTGCCAGGTCCCCGGCCTCGTCCACCGCGGCCTGGGCCGCCGGGGAAAAATCCGTGGGGCAAAGGATGGTGCGGATTTTGTTCGCCATGGGTCCTCCCTTGCTTGATCGAGCATACCATCGCACGGGCGGGGTGGGGGAGAAATGGGGTCAAACCCCCAATTCCATGCGTTTATACCATTACTGTATGGAGGGAGAGACGCGGGACACAGGCCGGAGGGTGGACGCGCAGGAACGCGGCGTCTTCCGCGGGTGCCGATGGGTTCACCGGCACGCCCGGGCCGCTCTCGTTGATGACGCCGCTCACAGGTCCATTTCCTCCCAGGGGAGGGTTTGGGGCACCCCGAAGATCGGAGCCAGCTCCCGGAAAAACGCCAGGTGTCCCTGGGCGTTGACGTGCATGGAATCTCCCATGCGCTGCCACAGGAGCTTGGCGGTTCCGTCGGACCGGTCCTTGAAAATCGCCTTTTCCCAAAGGCTGTAGTGGTCCACCACGGGCAGGGACATCTTCTTTGCAAGCTCCACCAGGGCCTGGGAATAGGCGCGCAACGGCCTTCCCGGGGGGTCCAGGTCCTTGGCCTGGAAAGGCTTGCCCGCGTTCGCGGGCAGGGCATGGGTGTTGATCGCCGGGTTGGGGGTGCGTAAAAGCACCTCCACCTCGCCAAAGGCCAGAATGGCGGACACCACGTCCTCGGCGTGGCGCACGAACTCGTCCAACCAGGAAAGCCCGGCGAGCGCATCGTTCATGCCCAAGGCCACGATGACCAGGTCCGGGGAGAACCGCAGGACTTCGGGATACAGGCGGTTCTTGGCCTCCACGAAGGTGGACCCGTAGCGGCCGGAGTTGATGAAGGTGCAGCAGGACAGGCCGTAGGTCTCGACCAGGGCTTCCTCCAGAAGCCCGGTCCAGTTCATGCGGCCCTGGGTCTGGAAACTCACCTGGGTGTTGGAATCGCCCAGGGCCACGATGGTGACGTGGCGGCCTTCGGCCAGGAGCCTGCGGGTGTTTGGTATGTCCGGCATGTCCCGGTCAGTCCCCCAGCATCTTTTTGAGCCGCAGGGCGTCGGTGGGCGCATAGCCCTGCTCGTCGTTGTCAAAGTACACGTACACGTCCCGGCCGCTGTCCGCCCATTGGGAAATGGCTCTGGCCCAGGGCGCCAAGCCCTTTTTGCCGTACTCCCCCTGGTAGGCTCCGTCCGGGCCGTGCAGGCGGATGTACACGAAATCCGCGGTCACTTCCCTGGGGGAGGTAAGGCCCGCGTACTCGTAGATGCAAAACGCGGCCCCGTGTTTTTTGAGCGCTTCGTACACCTCCTCCAAAAACCAGGACTCGTCGCGGAACTCGAAGGCGGCGCGCACGTCCTTGGGCAGGGCGGAAAGGAACGCTTCCAGGCGGCCGGGGTTGGCGTGCCACCTGGGGGGAAGCTGGAACAAGACAGGACCCAGCTTGCGCTCCAAGACGCGCAGGCGGCCATACAGGTTGGGCACGGACCGGTCCGGGTCCTTCAATTTTTTCATGTGCGTGGCGTACCGGCTTCCCTTGGCCGCGAACACGAAGCCTTTGGGGACCTTGGCTTTCCAGACTTTCAGCGTCTTTTCCGAGGGCAGGCGGTAAAAGGAATTGTTGATCTCCGTGGTGGAGAAGCGGTCCTTGTAGAAATCCAGAAACTCGCCGGATTTCATGCCCTCCGGGTAAAACGGGCCCACCCAGTGGTCGTAGTGCCAGCCGGACGTTCCCACCCGGATGGTTCCCCTGTCCATGGCCCGTCTCCTTTCCAGGTCGAAAAAAGCCTACTACCAGCGCCAAGGTGCGCGAAAAATGGGGTGAACCTTGTATTTGGCGCGCCCGGGTTTTGCGGGAGTCCGGCGTTTGCCGCGTCGGGCGGCCTTCCGGGCCGGGCCTTGGCGGGCCGCAAGGGCGAGTACCGGCCGGCCGCGTCTCCTATACGATGTTCACCCCATTTTTTCCAGACCCTTGCCTTGTATATGGTGCGGGGCAGGATGCCTTGGCCCGGCGGCCAAAAGCCTGTCCGCCGGGCGTAACCCGATTTTCCCGGATGCGAGGTGAACAATGGCCAACGTGGCGATCAACGGAATGGGGCGCATCGGCCGGGCGGCCTTCAAGATCATCCTGGACACCCCCGGTCTGGAGCTGGTGGCGGTGAACGACTTGGTCCCTGCGGACAACATCGCCTACATGCTGAAATACGACTCGGTCTACGGCCGTTATCCCAAAAAGGTGTCCGCCTCGGATAAGGGCATCGTAGTGGACGGAAAGACCTACCTCCTATACTCGGAAAAGGACCCGGCCAACCTGCCCTGGAAGGATTTGGGCGTGGACGTGGCCCTGGAATGCACCGGCGTGTTCACCAACGCCGAAGGGCTCAAAAAGCACCTTTCCGCGGGCGCGAGAAAGGCCGTGCTCTCCGCTCCGGCCCAGGGCGGCGGCGTGCCCCACGTGGTCTACGGCGTCAACGAGCCCGAGGGCGACCCGGACATGGTGTCCTGCGCCTCCTGCACCACCAACTGCATCGCCCCGGTTGTGGAGGTCATGGGACGGAGGATCGGCGTGAAAAAGGCCACCATGACCACGGTGCACGCCTACACTTCGTCCCAGGCCATCGTGGACGGCCCTTCCAAGAAATGGCGCCGCGGCCGGGCCGGGGCCGCCAACCTGGTACCCACCACCACGGGCGCGGCCAAGGCCACCACCCTGGCCCTGCCCCGGTTCGAAAACCGGTTCGACGGGGTGGCGGTGCGTGCGCCGGTGATCTGCGGCTCCATCGCGGACATCGTGCTTGTCACGGAAAAAAAGACGTCGGTGGATGAAGTGAACGCCGTCTTCCGGGAAGAGGCCGCCACCGATCGCTACAAGGGTGTCATGGGCGTCTCCGAGGACCACATCGTCAGCTCGGACATCCTCCAGGACTCCCACGGTTCCCTGGTGGACCTCACCATGACCCAGGTGGTGGACGGCGACCTGGTGAAGGTGTTGAGCTGGTACGACAACGAGTGGGGTTACAGCAACCAGATGGTGCGTCAGGCAAGGCGCATGGCCGGATGACCCGGCAGGCGATGGATCCGTCCTGACCCGGGAAAGCCCCCGGCTGAGGGTCCGGGCAGGGGGGCGGCCGCAAAAGGACCCTTGGAAATGGAGCACTCATGGCCCATAGCAAGACCATTCTTTATCCGTGCGATTTTTCGGCGAACACCAAGAAGGTGGCCGCCTACACCGCTGAAATAGCCGATAAGCTCGGGGCCGACGTCATCGCGCTCTACGTGGTGGAGGACCTGGGCCGGTGGGCCCGCACCGTCATTCCGCATCCTTCCATAGACCAGTACCAGAAGGAGGCGGAAAAGGCCGCCCGCGAGAAAATGGACGCCTTTGTAAAGAAGCACCTTGCTCCCCGGGTGCCGGCCACGCCGGCGGTGATGCGCGGCGACCCGGCCGAGCAGATTTTGCAGGCCGCGCGGGAAAAGAAGGTGGACCTCATGATCATGGGCACCCACGGACGGTCGGGGCTGGAGCACGTGCTGTTCGGCAGCGTGGCGGAAACAGTGGTCACGCGCTCGCCGGTTCCCGTCCTGGTTGTGACCCCCGACCGCATGCCCGGCTGACCCGGGAACGGAGGCCGGACGCCAAAAGCG
>JAFDHW010000063.1 GCA_019308705.1 Deltaproteobacteria bacterium | reverse complement strand
TCAAAAGGTTCTTGGGAACCAGCAAGAACGCGGTCATGACCCAGATTCTCAAACTGCTACAGGTGACTTTGTTCGAACGACGAAATCTCTATGAACTCTTCGAACCACCACCGACAAAACACAAACCATCATTTCAACAGAATTTATGCTTTGAAATCAAGTGCTTTTAACCGGACAGCAGTGGGAAAGCAGAAAACTATTTTGTTTCCGCCAGAAAAAGCGCGGAAGGCCTCGGAGGGAGGAGGCGGGCGGCGCCGCGGCGGCTACTTCTCTTCGAAGTGTTCGGCCTGGTAGGTGAAGACCTGGGTGGAGGGGTCGCACCAGCAGTCGCCGGACATGCCGCCCTTTCTGCACAGCATGGTGAGGAAGCTTTCCGCGTCCGGCACCTGGCCCCATACCTGGGGCAGGAAGGTGGCCCGGTTCATGCCCCGGGCCAGGATTACGCCGTCGATGCCCGGGCGCAGTTTCCGCTTCAAGTCCTCGCCGTCGGAAAAGGGCAGGGGCTTGGGCACGGTGAGCACGGAGATCTCGATGGTCACTTGGTCGAGTTCGTCCGCGGTCAGAGGCGTGAACCGGGGGTCCTTGAACGCCGCGTTGATGGCGTTTTCCTCCACCGCGTCGGCCAGGGGCATGACGGGTTCGATGGTGCCGATGCAGCCGCGCAACTGGCCGTTCTTGTGCAGGGTGACAAAGCAGCCGCGGTTTTGGCGGATGGCGCCGGAAGCGGCCTCGGGCCGCTTTATGGCCTCGCCGGGAAACAGGCGGGAGCGGATGGTGGACCGGGCCAGTTCCAGGAGGGCTTTCTTGTCCTGTTCGGTGATCTCTTCGGGCATGGGCTCCTCTCCTTTTTCCCGCACAAAGGCGATGGAGGCGTATCCCACCACTTCGGCCATGGGGCCGGAGGTGTCCGCCGAGTTCCTGGCGTCTAAGAGCTTTCCCTTCCACCCCATGGATCGGGCCACGCGCATGAGGGTTTCCACGGGTTGCTTCCCACAGGCTTCACAGCGATCCATGGCGTAAAACATAAGGTTGGAAATGGCCATTGTACAGAAGGCGTCCAGCTTCTTCGCGTCCCGGTAGGGGTGGCCGTGGGAGAGGTCCGAACTGGCGATGAAGAACACGCCTTCCCTGGCCAGGGGCAAAAGGGTTTCGGCCAGTTCCCCGGGGTCCGCGGAGCCCACCACCAGGGGGATGAGGGTGAAATCGCCCAGAACCCGCTGGAGAAAGGGCAGTTGCACCTCCAGGGAATGCTCCCGCATGTGGGCCTCGGGCACGTGGGAGAACCCCGGCTGGGCGGCCAGCTCTTTTGCCGCCGGGTCCAGGGGCACCAGGCCCAGGGGCGTGAAGTAGGCGTCCACGTCCGGGATGGAGACTCCGGCAAAGGCGTGGCGGTGGCTGGGGGCCAGGATGAGCACCCTTTTCACGTCCCGCGGCATGGCCGCGTACCCAGCCGCGGCCACGATGCCGGAGTGCTCAAGGCCCGCGTGGGGCGAGACCAGGGCGCGGGGGGGCTCGGGAAGCCGGGCCTTCTTGGCTTTTTCCAGCAGCGAATCCACCTGGGCGGCCAGCTTGGCGGGGTCCGCCTCGTAGAAGATGCCCGCCACCACGGATTCGCGCACCTTTTCGGGCGTGGTGGTTTCCGGCGGCTCCGAGGCGCACGCCACGGCCGCCAGGACCACCGCTCCCAGGATCAGGAGAACGTCAGATTTCATAAAGGCCTGCCTTCATGACCATGTCCCCGCGATGCGCCGGCCGCAGGCCCCGCACTTGCCGTCCTTCAACGTGTTTTCCAGCAGCAGGTAGCCGTTTCTCTTCACCGCCGCGGCCCCGCAGCCCGGGCAGAAAACCACGTCGCCTCCGCCGGGGACGTTGCCCAAATACACGTGGTGGAGGCCCTGCTCCCTGGCCGTGTCCCGGGCGTCCTCCAAAAAGGAGACCGGCGTGGGCGGCAGGTGCAGAAGCTTGTAGCGGGGGATGAACCGGGACAGGTGCAGCGGCACGTCCGGCCCCAGGTTGTCTGTTATCCACTTGGCCAGGGTGGCGGTCTGTTTCAGGTCGTCCGTGTAGGTGGGCACCACCAGGTGGATGACCTCCAGCCACACCCCTTGTTCCACCACGGTCTTTAAGGCTTGGAGCACCGGCGAAAGGCGGCCGCCGTTTAACGTCCGGTAGGTTTCGTCGGACATGGATTTCAGGTTCAGCGCCGCCGCGTCCACCACCTTGAGCAGGGCCTTTAAGGGTTCCTGTTGGATGTAGGCGTTGGAAACCCAGATGTTGCGGACCCCGCGGGACCGGGCCGCCGCGGCGGTGTCCACCATGTACTCGTAGAAGCTCACCGGCTCGGAGTAGGTGTATGCGATGCTTTGGCAGCCGTACGTGGCCGCCAGTTCCGCGGCCTTTTCCGGGGGCAGGTCCATGGTGCGGACCTCGTCCGGCGCGGACTGGGAAAGCTCCCAGTTTTGGCAGTTCAAGCAACGGAAATTGCAGCCGGCCACGGCCAGGGAAAAGGCCCGGGAGCCGGGAAGAAAGTGCAAAAGGGGCTTTTTTTCCACCGGGTCCACGGCCACGGTGGCGGGGTTGCCGTAGGAAAGGGTGTACAGCCGTCCGCCGGCGTTTTCCTTGGCCCTGCAGCGGCCCCGCTCGCCGATTTCCAGTTCGCACTGGTGGGGGCAGGTGCCGCACCGGACCCGGCCGCCTTCCAGGCGCTGGTAGTAGCGCGCCTCGCGCACATGGACCGAACCCAGCACCACGTCCGCGGCCGCTGTGCGGGCGCAAAGGGGCGCGCACAGCCCCGCAGCCGAAAAAAGTCCGGCTGCCTTCAAGAAGGTGCGGCGGTCAAGCGGCATGGAAACGTCCGGCTACCGGAAGAACACGAACTGGAAATACGCCACCACCAGGCCCAGGGCCAACAGCAGGTAGACGTAGGATTTCCAGCGGCCGGGAACGGTGGCCACGCCCCGGGCGTCCGGCGGCCCCACCCGTTTCTTGCAGGAAAAGCAGAGCTTGTCCTCGACCTTCAGGGGGGTGGTGCAATAGGGGCATTTCTTGATGAGGTCCTTTTTCTCTTTTTCCGCCATGGCGTCCATCTCCCGCCGGGCGGCGGCCCGGCAAACCCCGTTGGGTGACAAAGCGCGGGCTTTTCCCTCCAACCCTATGCGTCTCGGGCAAAAATTCTCACGGATACCTCGGGCTAGGCCTTGGGGAACAGCTCTTTGGAAACCCGGATGTCGGCCTGTTTCCGGAGGGCCTGGACCCAGCCGTCGAACACCTGTTCCTTTTTCTTCTCCAGCAGCCGGTCCGCGATCTTTTGCTTTTCGCCGTCGAAAGCCGCGGGGTCCGGGCGTTGTTCGCCCTTGAAGGAGAACACGTAAAACGCGCCGCCGTCCTCCACGGGTTCGGAAGGATAGGGGCGGCTGGCGGAGGCTTGGAACGCGGCCATGGACACCTGGGGAAGGTAGCCCAGTTCCCCCATGTGGCCGGCGCGCTCGAAGAATCCCGTTTCCACGGCCTTTCTGCCTTCCTTCTTGGCCAGGGCGGTGATGTCCGCCTCACCTTGCTTGAGCCGGGCGAGGAAGGCTTCGGCTTCCTCCCCGGCCTTTTGGCGGCGTTTCTCGTAATCCGCGTCCTTTTGCACCTCGTCGGCCACCGTGGCATGTTCCGGGATGGCGGATGGTTTGATCTCCTTTACCTGGAACAGGATGTAACCCTCGGGAAGTTCTATGATGTCGCTGTAGTCGCCCACCTCCCTTTCCAGGGCCATGGAGGCTACCTTCTGGCCTCCTGCAAGTTCCTTGGGCCCGGCGGACCCGAAATAGCCCGTGGAGTGCACGTTGGCCCCCACCATCTGGGCGGCGTCGGCCAGCGTGTCGGCCCCCAGGGAGGCGTCGAACACCTCGATGATGCGGTCATAGGCCTTGGTGCGTGCGGATTCCAAGGCCAGGCGGGCCTTGATGTCCGCCTTGGCCTCCTCGAAGGTGCGGACCTTGGCCGGGTTCACGTTGTGGACCAGGATCACGTGCCAACCATAGTCCGTGCGCACGGGGTCGGAAATCTGCCCCGGCTCCATGGAGAACGCGGCCTCGGAAAAGGCGGGGAGCATCTGGTTTTTGCCGAAGGCGCCCAGGTAGCCGCCCCGGGAGGCGGTGGGCCCCTGGGAGTTCTCCCTGGCCAGCTTGGCGAAATCCTCGCCCTTGCGGGCGCGCTCCGCCAGCTTCTGGGCCTTTATGCGGGCCTCTTTCACCTGCTCTTCGCCGGCGTCGGGCCGCAGGCGGATCAGGATGTGGCTGGCCTCCACGGTTTTTTCCTCGGAAAACTCGCCGGGGTTGTTGTCGTAGTAAGCCCGGGCCTCCTCGTCGGTGACCTGCCCGGCGTCCTTATACTGGTCAAAGGGGATGAGCACGTAATCCACGCGGACCTGGGCTTCGGTGCGGTAGTCCTCGGCGTGGTCCTCGAACCAGGCGGCGGCCTCTTCTTCGGTGGCGGAAACCTCCTTGTACTGGGCGGGCTCAAAGGCCACCGCGGTTATGGCCACTTTCTTGTGCAGCCAGTCGTAGAAGGTCTTAGCCTCGCTTTCCGGGACCTGGACGCCGGTATTGACAAAGGAGCGCACCTTCTGCGCCAGAAGCGCGTCGCGCAGGTAGTCCTCGTACTCCCCTTCGGTCCAGCGGGCGTTGGCCAGGTAGCGGCGGTACAGGCGGATGTCAAAACCCGTTTCCGTGCGGAACAGGGGCGAGGAGGCGATGCTGGCGGAAAGCTCGGAGTCGGACACGGAAAACCCCATCTCCTTGGCCTTCTGGGCCAAAAGCGCCTGCTCCACCAACTGGTCCAGGGCCATGCGGGGAATGTTCAGCGAGTCCATGAGGGCCGGATCCATGCGGTCCTTGAAGTATTCCTGGTAGGCTTTTTCCAGGTTCTTGGTGGCCCGGGCCCATTGGGCGCGGGAAATGATCTGGCCGTTCACCGAGGCCGCCTTGCCCTCCCTGCCCCGGAAGCTGCCCACCCCCCAGAACACGAAAACCAGGACGATGACTCCCAAGATGGCCTTGATGAACCAGGAGGCCGCGTGCTTGCGCATGAGACTGAGCATGGAAAACCGCTTCCGTCATGGCCCCTTGATAAAAAGGGGCCGGATTTTATGATCGGCGAATGATTCAAAATACTGTAAGCCGAATACGGCGCCTTGGCAAGGATCAGCCTTCCGGGGAAAGGGCCTGGGCGAATTTTTGTCCCACCCTCCGCAGGTTGTGGATGTGGTCTTCGGCCAGGGGGTCGGCGACGACCACCCGTCCGTCTATGGACCGGGCCAGGGTCTGGGCGCTCTTTTGGGAAAACTGGGGCTGGACGAAAATCACCCGGATGCCCTCGCGCCGGGCAAAGGCGATGATTTCGGCCAACTGGCAGGGCTTGGGCTCCTTGCCCTGGATCTCCACGGGCACCTGGACCAGCCCATAGGCTTTGGCCAGGTACCCCCACGAGGGGTGGAACACCAGGAACCGCCCTCCTGACAAGCCCGAAAACAGCCCCCGGAGATACGCGTCGAGTTCCCTGAGCTCCCTGGACAGCCGCCGGAAGTTTTCCCGGTAGACGTCCTTGTTTCCGGGGTCCGCCGTCGCCAGGGCATCCGCCATGTTCCCGGCCATTTGCGCGGCCAGCAGGGGGTCGGTCCACACGTGGGGGTCCAAGACGCCCTCGTGGCTGTGGCCGCCTTGTTCCAGGGGGTTTTTGGGCAGGGGGATCTTTTGGATGCCCCGGTCCGTGTGGACGATCTCCAAGCCCGGCGCGGCGGAGGCGAAACGGTCAAGCCAGGCGTGCTCAAAAGGCACCCCGGCGGCAAAGTACAGGCGGGCGGAAGAAAGGGCCGCCATCTGCCGGGGCCTGGGCTCGAAGGTGGCCGGGTTGGCCCCCGGCGGAACCATGACGGAGACGTCCACCAAGTCTCCCCCCACCCGCTGGGCGAGGAATTTCTGGGGCGGAATGCTGACGAACACCCCCAGAGGGCCGGCGGCCGCCGCCGAGGCCATGGCCAGGGCCAAAAGGGCCATTGCCCCAAAAAATTTTGCTCCCCTTCCAAGCACCCCCATGCGGACGCTCCTCCTTCAGGCCGACCCGGCTCTTTTCTCTTGAAAAAAAGAATGATATCAGCGCCCTTGGTTCGAGGCAATCAAAAAGCCCAAGCCCGGCCCCCAGGGAAAGGGAAAAAAGGCCGTCCCCCCGATGCCGGATGCCGCGGCCAAAAGGTCATGACCCCATAAGTGTTGCGATGTTTGCGATATTTTTATGGTATGGCACGTTTTGAAATGCTGTTTTAGTCCGAAAACCCTTTACAAGGCTTCGGCGGGCGGGTATTAAGCGTCAGGCTCTCGACCTTCCGACAACGTCCCCGCCAGCGGCGCCCACACAACCTATCCCCGGCCCATGGCGACTCCCCGGCCAAAAAATCGGTGGTACGCCGTTTGCAACTGTTGAAGAGCGGGAAAAAGGCCCTCTGACGGACGCCGGGGCGGCTCCGGCGCCAAAGGCTTCTTGACAATTTCGTTATGACAGCATAAATGGACTCCAAAAGCGCACATCTCGAGGGGATCCGGAAGTACGAAAACCGGAACGACCTCCGCCTGGACGAACTGGTGGAGACGGCCAACCGCTTCATGCGGCAGGTCGCTCCGGTCCAGCCGTCCAGGCGCATCGCCCAGCGGGTCAACGAACGGACTCTTCGCTACTACATCGGCAAGGGCCTGGTGGACCGCCCCCTGGGGAAAAGCGGCACTGCGGCGCTGTACGGCTTCAAGCATCTTTTGCAGATTCTGGCCTTAAAGCGCCTCCAGGCGGCTTACCTGCCCGTGCGGAGGATCAAGGACATCCTCCCGGGCATGGACGAACAGGGGCTGTGGGACCTCATTACCGGCGGCAAAACCGATTCCGTCCCGCCGGCCGATGCTTCCACCAAGGATTACCTGGACTGGGTCTGGAAACGCGAGCAGCAGATTCCCCTGGAGGAATCCCGGGCGGAGTTTCTGCCGGACTTACTGGAAGAACGGTCTCTATCGGCCATGGAAGAGAAAACCTGGCACCGCTTCCCCGTATCCGAAGGCGTGGAGCTGCACATCCGGGCGGACAGGGCCCGGCAGCTTGGCCTGCACCAGATCAGGGACCTTTTGCACTCCATGTTCGCGCACATGGTTCCTTCCGAGGGCGGGGAACAGGACGGCGAGTAGACGGCCCGCGTTCCTCTTTCACCCAACCGTTGTTTTCCTTTTCCCTTTTCCGACTCTTGCCTTTTTGCCCTTTCTTTGGAGCAGCCTGGCGTTTGCCGCCACGATGACCGTGGAGATGGTCATGACCAGGGCCCCTGCCGCCGGCGGCAGCAAAAAGCCCCAGTTGTAGAGCGCCCCCGCGGCCAGGGGAATGGCCACGGCGTTGTATCCCGTGGCCCACCAGAGGTTCTGGACGATCTTGGAGTAGGTGGCGTCCGCCAACTGGACGATGCCCACCACGTCCCGGGGGTCGTTTCGCACCAGGATCACGTCCGCGGTCTGCACCGCCACTTCGGTTCCCGCGCCGATGGCCACCCCAAGGTCGGATTCCGCCAGGGCCGGTGCGTCGTTCACCCCGTCGCCCACCATGGCCACCAGGAGCCCGCGCTTTTTGACCTCCTTGATCTTGTCCGCCTTCTGAGCAGGCAAGACCTCGGCGAAGTAGTCCGACAGGTTGAGCTTTTCAGCCACCTCGGCCGCCACCTCCCGGGAGTCGCCGGTCAACATCATCACCCGGATGCCCATGGACTGCAGCCGCTCCACCGCCTCGTAGGACTCGGGCCGGATCACGTCGGAAAGGGAAATCAGCCCCACGGGCCGCTCGCCCTTCTCCAGCACCACCACCACCGTGCGCCCCCCCTTGGCCATCTGTTTGATCCTGTCCTTGGGGCTCTTGACGCCCTGCTCGTCCAGGTACCCGGGGCTCACCACGAAGACCTCCGATTCCCCCACCCTGGCCTTGGCGCCTTTTCCGGGAATGGCGGAAAAGTCCCGGGGTTCTTGAAGCTCAAGCCCCTTTTCCCCGGCTTTTTCCACGATGCCTTTGGCAATGGGATGCTCGGAGTTCTTCTCTAGGCTGGCGGCGGCGGCCAGGACCCGGTCTTCGTCCCAGCCGTCCATGGCCGCCACCTCGTCCACGCTGAACCGGCCCTCGGTGAGGGTGCCGGTCTTGTCGAACACGACGGCCTGCACCTTGCGGGCGCGTTCGAAGGAGGCCCGGTCGCGGATCAGAAGCCCGCGGGAGGCCGCCATGGCGGTGGACACCGCCACCACCAGGGGCACGGCCAGGCCCAGGGCGTGGGGGCAGGTGATGACCATGACCGTGACCATGCGCTCCAGCGAGAACGCGAACTCGCGGCCCGCGAGGAGCCAGACGGCCAGGGTGATTCCGCCCGCGCCAAGGGCGATGAAGGTGAGCCACACCGCCGCCCGGTTGGCCAGGTCCTGGGTGCGGGACTTGGACTCCTGGGCCTTTTTCACCATGTCCATGACCTGGGAGAGGTAGGTTTCGTCCCCGGTCTTTTTCACCTCCATGACGAAGGAGGACTCGCCATTCACCGATCCGCCGATGACCTCGTCACCCTCGCCCTTTTCCACCGGCTTGCTCTCTCCGGTGACCATGGCCTCGTTCACCGAGCTTCTGCCCTGAATCACCGTGCCGTCGGTGGGCACTTTCTCCCCGGGTTTCACCAGCACCCGGTCGCCTTTTTCGAGATCCGCCACCGGAACGTCCTCGGTGTCCCCGCCTTGCGTCACCCTGTGGGCCGTGGAGGGCATGAGCCTGGCCAGCGCCTCCAGGGCGCCGGAAGCGCCCATGACCGAGCGCATCTCGATCCAGTGGCCTAAAAGCATCACGTCCACCAGGGTGGAAAGTTCCCAGAAGAAGACCTTGCCCGGCAGTCCGAACACCACCAGGGAGCTGTAGCCCCAGGCCACGGTGATGGCCAGGGCGATCAAGGTCATCATGCCGGGCTGGGCCTTTTTCAGCTCGCCCGCCATTCCGCCAAGGAACGGCCGGCCGCCGTAGAAGTACACCACCGTGGCCAGGGCGAACTGCACGTAGGAATCTCCGGCAAAGGCGAATGTGTACCCGAACACGTCCTGGATGAGCGGCGCGATGGCCAGGATGGGCACGGTGAGGATGGTGGAGACGAAAAACCTGCGTTTGAAGTCGGCCGCCATCATGGCGTGGTGGCTCTGGCCTCCGCCTCCGTGGCCCTGGTGGCCTCCGTCCTTCTTCCCGGACCCTGCCCCTCGGCTTTGTCCGTGCCGGTTGTCGTGGTTTTCGATCATGGTTTTCCTCCCGGTCATGGAAATCCTAACCCGAATCATTCATGAAAAATTTCGCCGAATAAAATATTTATATGGATTTAAACAGGTTAAGTGCCAATAGAAGGGTCCTTGAAAAATGCACGCTGTTTCTTTGGGGAATGCTGACATCGGCGAAATTTTTCACCCTTCCGGCGAGCCCGATTCACGCGATAGCTGCGTCAGGAGGCGGTCGCGGTACAA
>JAFDHW010000062.1 GCA_019308705.1 Deltaproteobacteria bacterium | reverse complement strand
CTCGGCCCGGGCCGCGAACCCGGCCAGGACGCCGGATGCCTGCAGAAAAAACCGGCCTCCGTCAAGATCCGCCTCCACGTCCGCGTGCTCCAGCTCCGGGCCGTCGAGCCGGGCGTCTACCCGGGCGGTGCGGATGGCGTATTCCCGTATCCGGGAGTTTGCCAGGGAGGCGGAAACCTCCCTTTGGGAAAACCCCGGCCCTTTCGCGCTGACGTTTATCTTTCCGGACAGCACGGCGTCCAGCCCGGAAAAGGCGCGGGTGTCCATGTTGGAAAACCGGGCGGAAACGCGGACGCTGCGGCCGCCGGGCTCCAGGGTCGCGCTGGCCTCCCCCTTTGCAGCCGGGCCCCCGGAGGCGGAGACGTCAAAGGCCGCCCGGAGGTTTTTGGTGGGGTGGCCGGATATTTCCAGGGCCGCATCCACGTTTTTGTAGGGCGGCGCGTACCCGGCCATGGCCCGCAAAAGGGCCGGGTCCGGGACCGAAAGCTTCACCGAAAAATCCAGCCAGCCGGTGTAGGTGGCGGACCCGGATGCCTGCACCGAGGCCCCGTCCGCCCCGGCGAAGAGGTGGTCCACCCGCACCCACCGGGGCTCCAGCGCACCCGAAACCTCCAGCGGGCCGTCCGAGGAAAAGGCGGGCCTGCCGGAAGCCTTTGCCAGGCGCAGGTGTAAGAAGCCGTTTTCCAGGACGATGGAATCCGCCACCACGGGCAGGACAAAAGGCTTTTCGCCGGACGCGTCCTTTTTCGGCTTCTTTTCGTTCGCGGGCCTGCCCGCACCGCGGGGGGGAAAGTTCCACCGGCCCTCCCCGTCGCGCCGGATCCACAGGTGCGGGTCGCGCACCACGATGTCGCCCAGGGCGCGTTCGTCCCCCAGGATGCCGGGAAACAGCGGCCCCACGGTCAGCGACTCGGCGGTGAGCCAGATGGTTCCGTGCTTGGAAACCTTAAGGCCCTTCACCGTCACCGCGGTGGACCGGCCCACCCGGATTTCGCCGAACCGTACGGCGAAGTCCACCCGGGAGTGCACCTGCTCCTCTATCACCTTGCACATGAGCGCCTGGGCCCAGTCCATGGTGGAGATCCACGGCAGGGCGATCCAGGCGAGGAGCAAAAGGCCCGCCAGGGAGGCGGCCGCTATGAGCAGGGCTTTTCTCATGATCCGCCAAAGAGCCCGGCGCCGCGGCATGACCTGCGGCGTCCGCGTGGCATCGGGGAAACGGCCCGGGTCAAAAGGCCTGGCCGATGGACAAGTGGATCTCGTAGAGGTCCTTCTCGTCCGTGACCGGGTTCAGCTTGTAGCCGAAGTCCACCCGCAGGGGGCCCACGGGGGTTGCGTACCTGAGCCCCGCGCCCCCGGTGTAGCGGATCTCGTCCGGCTGGAAATCAAAGGAATCCAGGAGCACCATGCCCGCGTCGGAAAACAGGACCCCCCTCAGGTTTCCGAACAAAGGGAACCGCAGCTCTATGCTGGCCTCGCTCCTGGACTCGCCGCCGACGGGCGCGTTGTTTGCGTCCTTGGGCCCCAGGCGGTGGTACGAGTAGCCCCGCACGCTGTAGCTGCCGCCGGAAAACAGGCGCAAAAACAAGGGAACGCGCCGGGTGTTCTCCGTGGGGTGGATGGTGGTGTACAAAAACCGTCCCGCCAGGATCCAGGTGGTGCCGAAAAGGGGTTGGAACTTCTGCACCCGGACCGTGGGCTGGAAATAAGTCACCGAGGAGAGGGTGGCCTGGGAGGCGAATTCCGCGCCCACAGAGACCAGGCTGCCCTCCCTCGGGTCCAAGGCCGGGTCGCGGGAGTCCCGGTCCACCTCCACCCGGAGGGCGGAAACAAAGAAGTCCTCGTCTTCGGCCCCGAACCGGGTGGCCAAAAGGTCGCTCTCCACGATGCGGTGGCGCTCCGCGATGTAGGCGGGCCGCACGTGGTAGATGTTCCGGTAGGTTCGCTCCACCTGCACCAGGTTGCCGACCTTCCGGTCCTTGAAGGAGACGAAGTCCTCGTCCTGGGCGATGAACCGGTCCTGCAGGGACTGGTTGTCCCGCAAAAAGTAGGGCCAGGTGAGGATGGCCTCTCCCCGCTGCACCAGCTCGGAGTACTTGGCGGAAAGCTCCAGGGAGCGGGCCATGGCCCCCAGGTGGCGGTGCTTCCACCCCAGCTGCACCCGGAATTTTTCCTGGGTGCCGTAGCCCAGGCCCAGTTGGAATTGCTTGAACTCCCTGTACTGCCCCTTGATGGTCATGGGGACCTTCTCGCCGGCCACCTCGTCAAGCCCGGCCGCGGGCTCCACGATCACGGTGGAGAAAAAGCCCAGGCCAAAGAGGTTCCGCTGGCTCTGCATGACCTTCCGCAGGCTGTAGAGCTGTCCCGGCGAATACGCCAGGCGCGACCTGAGCACCTTCGGGGAGGTCTTTTCCAGGCCTTTTACTTTCGTCTCGCCGAAGAACAGGAGCCTCCCCGGGTGGACGTGGACGAAGATCTCCGCCTCGTTCTTCCAGGGGTAGACCCTGACGGTGCCTTCCAGGGTGGACAGGGGGCGGCCCTCGTTTCTGAGCACCAGGAGCATGTCCTCCTTGGCGTTGTTGTAGGCTGCGGCGGAAAAGCGGTCGCCCTCCTTCAAGGTCATTTTTTTCAGCACCTTGCGCCGCAGGTGGTCGGAAAGCTCCGAAAGCCCGGTGACGTGCACGCCGGTGACGATGGTGGGCGGGCCTTCCGTGATGACGAAGGTTATGTCCACCTTGTCAACGTCTTCCCGGCGGGTGATCTCGGTCTCCACGCTGCCGGAGAAAAACCCCCAGGCCTTCAACAGCCGCTGGAGCTTGTCCGCGTCGGACCGCAGCCGGGACGGGCTGAACGGCTGGTCCGCCACCCAGGGCTTCCAGGAATCGGGCTTTAAGGAGAGCACGTCGCGGGCACGGTCCTCGGGGATGGTCTTTAGCCCCTTCACGCGCAGTTCCCCCACCGTCGGCCGCCCGCCGTTCCCTTGGGCGGGCGCGGAGGGGGGGGAAACCAGGAAAAGGGCCAGCGCAAGGACCAGCCCCATGGATGCGCCAAGCTTCATGGAGCAAAGATAATACGCGAGCCCCTGGTGCAAAACCGGAAAAAGACAACGGGAAGTGGCGGCCCGCCGGCCGCGGGGGTCAGCCCGCAAGGAGGAATCCGGCCCCGGCCAGAAGCCCGGCCAGGAGGAAATTGGTGTCCATGACCAGTTCCAGCCGCCAGCCGGGATTCAGGCGTTTCTTGCCGTAGAGGTATAGGATGGCCGCGGGGGCCGCGCCGGTGGCGAACAAAAGCCAGGCCCCGGCGGGCAACACGCCCGTTGCGGCCAAAACGACCAGAAGGGCCATGGCTCCGGCCAGAAGCCCGCGGCACAGGGTGAGGGTCCTTTGCGGCCCCAGCCAGGTGGCCACGGTCTCGGCGCCCACCATCCGGTCCACCTGCACGTCCAGGACGTCGAAGAATGCGGTGCGGGCGAACACCAGGGCGAACACCCAGAAGACGGCGAAGGCGGTGGGCGCGGCACCCGCCCCGTGGTGGGCGGCGGGGATGAGCGCGCACACGATGGCCCACCCGCCCGCCACCACCAGGGTCTTGGACCCGGGCAGGCTGCGGATGCGGGGATACTTGCCCATGATCCCCCGGGAGGAAGGCGAAAGCGGCACGTTGTAGAGCAGGCCCGCGGCGGTCATGGCGAGGTAGGCGGCCAAAACACCCGGTCCTGCGGCGGCCCCGGCCCCCAGGCACACGGCGATGCCCAGCGCGGCCAGGGTCAGCAGGCCCGTCTTGTTCTTCTCGTAGTACCGCGCGCGGGAAGGGTCGTTGTAGCGGAAGGCGTTTCGGCCGATGAAGTTGTTCAAGATGTGCATGGACAGGATGTAGCCCCCGGCGGCGGGGGCCAACAGAGCCGGCGCGGGGATGCCCAGGAGCAAAAGCGCGGCGGCCGCGGCCATGGCCGAAGCGCCCAGTGCCAGGTACAGGTTGGTGAGGAAAAGCGCCCGGAAGAACCGGTCCGCCGGGCCGGGCCGGGAAAGCCCCTTGGGGTCGGCCAGGGTCTGGTGCACCCGGCGGATGATCCAGTGGGGCGTGGAGGCGCCGGCGGTGAGACCCACCTTCTTCAGGCCGCACAGGGCCTCTATGGGCAGTTCCTTTTCCGTTTCCACGTGGAAGACCGGCACCCCGGCGCGCTGGGCGATCTTGGCCAGGCGGCGGGTGTTTCCCGAGGCGCGGCCTCCCACCACCACCACGGCGTCGGCCTCGGCCGCCAGCTGGGCCGCCTCGGCCTGGCGGCGGGCCGTGGAGTCGCAGATGGTGTTGAACACCTCCACCCCGTCCTCGCCGAACCTCTCCTTCACCGCCTCCACCACCTGCCGGAAGGTCTCCTCGTCCTGGGTGGTCTGGGCCACCACCAAGACCGGGGGCGGGACGTCCAGCCCCGCCACCTCCTCCGCCGAGGAGACCACCCGGCCCGCGTCCCCGGCGTACCCCAGCAGTCCCACCACTTCGGGATGGTCCGGATCGCCCACGATGACGGCCGCATGGCCCTTGTCCACGAAGCGGCGGATCAAGCTCTGGACCTTCACCACGCGGGGGCAGGTGGCGTCCACCACCGTGAACCCGGCGGCGGAAAGTTTGTCCTTGGACCGGGGGGTTACCCCGTGGGCGCGGATGATCACCGTGCCCCGGCCGGATGCGGGAATCTCTTCCAGCACGGACACGCCTTTTTCCTTGAGGATGTCCAGCACCTGGGGGTTGTGGATCAGCGGGCCGTAGGTGTAGACCGGTCCGGTGGCGCGGTTGGCGGTGTCGAGCGCTATCTCCACCGCCCTGCGCACGCCCATGCAGAAGCCGGCGGTCTTGGCGAGAAGGATCTTCATGGCTTCACGGGCGGGGCCGCCCCGCCGGGCGTCATTCGGCGGACTTCAAATACACCTTGTGGTCCACCAGGGACAACGAATGGATGGTGGCCTTCAAAAACTTCTGGTCTCCGAAGATGCTGGTCAGAAGAATGCCCCCGTCGTCCGGGGTCACCGTGTCCACGGCCTCCATCACCAGTTCCTCGCCCTGGTCACCCACCAGGTAGGCGTTTGCTTCGCACATGGTTTCTCCTCCTTGGACATTCGCGCAAAAAGCGCTGCCCGGGAAAATAGGCGGCATTCCCGGCCCCGCAACCCGTCATTCCCCGCCCTGCGGCGGAGGCAGGTGCTCGGCCAGGAGGGTTTCCACCAGCCGGGGCAGGGGCACGTAGGGCATGCCCACGATCTCCGCGTTCTCCTGGGAAAGGGGCAAAAGGAGCTTCTTTGCCGGGCTTGCGCTGATGGCCTCGGCCATCCTCGGGGTCAGCTCGCCCATCATGGAATGGGCCAGCACGATGGACACCGGGCCGATGATGAAGTCGGCCCGGGCCACGGTGCGCACGATGGCGTTCTCGCCGCTGGCCCCCTTGTTGGCCCTGGCCTTGAGCATTTGGGCGGTGGCGATGGCGTTGGTGCCCAGGGCGATGACGGCGACCGACTCGCCGTAGGCTTCCTTGATGGCCTTGATCACCGTCGCGCCGATGCCCCCGCCTTGGCCGTCGATCACGCAGATCCGGGTCATGGTCGTCCTTTCGGCAGGGTTTGTTGCTTTCCCATAAAGGAGATGCGCCCCCGCGTCAAATGAAAGGAGATGGGCACGGAGCCGGAACCATTGCCGCGAAAGCGATCATCCGCCTCCACCAAAGAAGAGGGCTCGAACGGGCGGCGGGGCGGACTTTCTTGTAGGAGGCCAAAAGGTCCACCAGTTCGTCCCGGGCGGCCTCCAGGCCGCCGGGGCCGTCCGGGTCCAGGAACGGGGCGTGGTGGATGAAGTTGTAAGCGTCGATGATGATGTGCAGCGCCACGGCGGGCTATCCCCGGACCAGCAGAAGCTCGATGATCCGGTTTAGGTCCTCGTCTTTGTAGAACTCGATGGAAAGCGTGCCCTTCTTGCCCTTGCGCTGGATGGCCACCTTGGTGCCCAGGCGGCGGGAGAGGTCCTCGGCCAGGCGGCGGATGTGGAGTTGTTCGGGCGTGGGGGGCGGCGGCTCGGCCTGGGCGGGGGCCTCCAGGAGCTTTTTCACCAGGGCCTCGGTCTCCCGCACGGAAAGGCCCTTGGCGGCCACCTTCGCCGCCACGGATTCCTGGTCCTCCCGTTCGGGCAGGCTGCAGATGGCCCGGGCGTGGCCCATGGAGAGCACCTTGTCCGCCACCAGCTTCTGCACCTTTTCCGGCAGGGTGCGGAGCCTGAGCAGGTTGGCCACGGTGGAGCGCTTCTTGCCCACCCGCTGGGCGATCTCCTCCTGGGTGAGGCCGAATTCGTCCATGAGGCGCTGGTAGCCCTCGGCCGCCTCCAGGGGATTCAAGTTCTCCCGCTGGATGTTCTCCACCAAGGTGGCGAACATGACCTGCTGGTCGGTGAGCTCCCGCACCACCACGGGCACGGAGGAAAGCCCGGCCATGCGCGCGGCCCGAAGCCTCCGTTCCCCGGCCACCAGCTCGTAGCCGCCGTTCTTGTCCTCCCGCACCAGAAGCGGCTGGAGCACTCCCTGCTCCTGGATGCTCTGGGAAAGCTCGGCCAGCTCCTCCTCGGAGAACGTGCGCCGAGGCTGGTAGCGATTGGGCCGGATGTCCGCCACCGGGCACAGGAAATAGGGGAGGTGCCCGGACTCCTCTTCCATCATATCCCCGGAAAGGTCCAGAAGGGCGTCTAGGCCCCGTCCCAGGCGGTTTTTCTTTACCTCTCTGGATTTTCCCTTGTTTTTCATTGCGCGGTTTCCTTGGCCCGGGCCTTTTTCCTGGCCCTGGACACGATCTCCCTGGCCAGGGCCTGGTAGCTTATGGAGCCGGGAGAGGCTGGGTCGTAGAGCAGCACGGGCCGGCCGAAGCTGGGAGCTTCTCCCAGGCGCACGTTGCGCGGTATGCGGGTGGAAAGGACCATGTCCCCGAAGTGGTTTTCCGCGTCCTGGGCCACCTGGTGGGAAAGGTTGGTTCGGCCGTCGAACATGGTGAGCAGAATGCCCCTCACCCCCAGCCTGGGGTTGGTGGTCTTTTTGACGCGGCGGATGGTGGCCACCAGCTGCCCCAGGCCCTCCAGCGCCAGAAACTCGCATTGTAAGGGGATGATGATTTCGTGGGCTGCGGTCATGGCGTTGACCGTCAAAAGGTTCAGGGCCGGGGGGCAGTCCAGCACCGCCCAGTCGAATTGGCCGGACAGCGCCAGCAACGCCTTCTTCAGCAGGTAGTGACGGTTTTCATCCGCCGCCATCTCCACGTCGAATCCGATGAGCTCGGTACGGGCCGGGGCCAGGGAGAGGTTTTCCAGTTCCGTTTCCACCAGCACGTCGGCCATGGGCGCCGCGCCGATGAGGGCGTGGTACACGGTCTTTTCCAGTGCGCGCTTGTCCGTGCCCAGGCCGGTGGTGGCGTTTCCCTGGGGGTCGCAGTCCACCAGGAGCGTCCGCTGGCCGGCCAGGGCCAGGGCCGCGGCAAGGTTCACGGCCGTGGTGGTCTTGCCCACCCCGCCTTTCTGGTTGGCGATGGCGATGATCTTCTTCATGGGCGCCTGAAAAACCGGGAAAGGTGAAACGTCCGCCGCCCTGGGCGATTGCGCCGCCGAGGCGGGGAGGCGGAAGCTCCTTCGTATTTTACGCTACCACAGTTTTGCCTGTTTTCCCAGGGGGCGTCGCTGTCCGGCCGGACCCCGTCCCGGTGGCCAGGAGCTCGGCCGCGTGCTTCCGGGAGGTTTCCGTCACCCGGCCGCCCGCCAGCATGCGGGCCAGTTCCTCCACCCGGCCGCCGTGGTCCAGGGTGGTGAGCCGGGAACGCGTCCGGCCGTCTTCCACGGCCTTTTCCACCCGCACGTGGGCGTCGGCGAACCGGGCGATCTGGGGCAGGTGGGTGATGCAGATGACCTGGTGCGTGGCGGCTAGCCGGGCGAGCTTCTCGCCCACTACGTCGGCGGCGGCCCCGCCGATGCCCGCGTCCACCTCGTCGAAGATCACGGTGCGCACCCCGTCTTTTTCCGCCAGGATGACCTTGAGCGCCAGCACCACCCGGGAAAGCTCGCCGCCCGAAGCGATTTCCCGAAGCGGCTTTTGCCCCTCCCCCACGTTGGGGGCGATGAAAAAGGCCGCCCGCTCGGCCCCTGTGGGCTCCATGCCTCCTTCTCCCAGGGCAAAGGGGCTTTCCGGGTCTGCGGGCGCGGGAGCCGGGGCAAGACGCACGGAAAACGACGCCCCGGCCATGGCCAGTTGCTTGAGTTCCGCCTCTACCCTGGCTTCCAGGTCGGCGGCGGCTTTCTTCCTCGCGGCGGAAAGCTTTTTGCACAGGGAAGCCAAGGCGTCCCGGGCCTCGGCAAGGGCCTTTTCCGCCTCGGCCACGGCCTCCTTGCGGTTTCTCGCGCCGGAAAGCCTGTCTTCCAGGTTTTTGCGGTATTCCAACACGTCGGCAAGGGACGGGCCGTACTTCCGTTTCAGGCCGGAGAGCAGGTGGAGCCGGTCCTCCACCTCGTCCAGGCGGCCCTCATCCATGTCCAGGCCGGCCAGGTAGTCCCGCAACTGTCCCGCGGCCTCCTGCACCAGGATGAGCGCCTGGTCCACGCCCTGGTGGGCCGGGGCCAGCCCCGGGTCCGTCTGCCTGGCCGCGGAAAGGGCCTTGGCCGCGCCGCCCAGAAGTTCGGCGGCCGAGCCCGGGGCGGAGTAGAGGGCCTGCTCGCTCTCGTGGGCCGCGCGGTACAAGGCCTCGGCGTTTTTCAGCCGCGCCCGCTCGGTTTCCAGGGCCTCGTCCTCGCCCGGGGAAATCCGGGCCCGGTCGATCTCGCCGGCCTGGAACGCGTAAAGCTCCTTCTGCTCCCTGGCGGATTGTTCGCTTTCCTTCAGGGCCTTTAAGTCCTCCCAGGCCCGGGAGACCTTGCGGTGGGCGGCGCGCACCTTTTCCCGCAGGCCAACGAGCCCGCCGAAGTCGTCTAAGATGGCCAGGTGGGATTCGGGCTTCAACAGGGCCTGGTGGGCGTGCTGGCCCGAGATGCCGGCCAGACCCTCGGTGATGGCGGCCACCTCGCCCATGGTGGAGGGGCGGCCGTTCACGTAAACCTTGTGCCGGTCGTTGGCCGCGATGATGCGCTGGATCACCAGCCCGTCGCAAAGGTCGTGGCTCGCCTCGGAAAGGCGCCTTGCCACTTCCGAGCCGTCCGGCGGCCGGAACCGGGCGGTGAGTTCGGCGGCCGCCGCGCCCTGCCGGATCATGCGGCTGGTGGCCCGCGCCCCCAAAAGGAGGCCCACGGCGTTCACCAGGATGGATTTTCCCGCCCCGGTCTCGCCGGTCACCGCGGTCATGCCTGGGCCGAACTCCACCGAGGCGTCGTCCATCACCGCGAAATTTCGGATGGTGATTTCCTCCAGCATGGAAGGGATTTAAGGGGATTTTTCGGGGAGTGTCAAACGGTTAACCCGGATTATTCACGAAGCCTGATTTCCGTGCTGGCAAGGCTAGAGGGGTGAAGGCGTACTTTGGTACGCCGAGCCCCGATAACGCGGCCAGCGCGGAAATCGGGCGAGC